>NZ_JBJDNB010000017.1:0-111548 GCF_044900445.1 Pseudomonas sp. NPDC089407 | reverse complement strand
CGCCCCCCCCCCCCTGTTGTTCCCACACCACCCCCCCGGGGGGGGGGGCCCCCCCCCCCCCCCCCCCCCCCCACGGCCGCTCCTACAGGTTCTGTGTTTGCCTTGAAGATGATGCAGGTGGGAGCAACTGTCTTGTGTTGCCTGTTCTGGCCTCATCGCCGGCAAGCCAGCTCCCACAGTACTGCGCAGGCCTCAGGCTGATGCGGTCCCTGTGGGAGCTGGCTTGCCGGCGATGGGGCCAGTTCAGGCTGCCTCAAATGTTTGACTCAACCAAGGAACAGCTTGTACGCCGGGTTATCCGTCTCATCCCAATACCGATACCCCATTTCATCCAGCGCCATCGGCAACCCCGCCACCTCATCCCCTGGTACTTCCAGCGCGGCAAACACCCGCGCCTCGGCCGCGCCATGATTACGGTAATGGAACAGGCTGATGTTCCAGCGTTTGCCCAGCCGCTCGAGAAAGCCCAACAATGCCCCCGGGCGCTCAGGGAACTCGAAACGCAGCACCCGTTCATCCGCACCCGGCGTTGCATGGCCGCCGACGGTATGGCGCACATGCAGCTTGGCCAATTCGTTGTCAGTCAGGTCCAGCACGTTGTAACCCTGTTCACGCAGGCTGGCCAGCAACTGCTCGCGCGGGTCATGCACCGGATGGGTCTGCACCCCAACGAACAGGCGCGCCTCCTTGCCAGGGTAATAGCGGTAGTTGAACTCGGTGATCTGCCGCTTGCCCAGCGCCTGGCAGAATGCGCGGAAGCTGCCCGGCTGTTCGGCAATGGTGACAGCGATGATCGCCTCGCGCTGCTCGCCCAGCTCGGCCCGTTCAGCCACATGACGCAAACGGTCGAAATTGACATTGGCCCCGGAGTCGATGGCCACCAGCGTCTGCCCCTGCACACCGTCGCGTGCCACGTACTTCTTGATCCCGGCTACAGCCAGGGCCCCGGACGGCTCGGTGATCGAGCGGGTATCGTCGTAAATGTCCTTGATCGCCGCGCACAGTTCGTCGCTGCTTACTGTCACTACCTCATCGACGAAGTGCCGGCACAGCTCAAAACAATGGGCGCCGATCTGCGCCACCGCCACACCATCGGCAAAAGTGCCGACCTGTGGCAGGATCACCCGCTCTCCAGCGGCCATGGCAGCCTGCAGGCAGTTGGAGTCCTCCGGCTCGACGCCGATCACCTTCACTTCCGGGCGCAGGTATTTCACGTACGCGGCGATACCCGCGATCAAGCCACCGCCGCCCACCGGCACAAAGATCGCATCCGGAGGTCCCGGGCGCTGACGCAGGATTTCCATGGCCACGGTGCCCTGGCCGGCGATCACGTCCGGGTCATCGAATGGCGGCACGAAGGTGGCGCCTTCGCTGTCGGCCAGTTTCAACGCATAGGCCAGCGCATGCGGGAAGCTTTCGCCGTGCAGCACCACGTGCCCACCGCGCGATCGCACCCCTTCCACCTTCAGCGACGGCGTGGTGGTGGGCATGACAATGGTGGCCTTCATGCCCAGGTGCGATGCCGCCAGCGCCACGCCCTGGGCATGGTTGCCCGCCGATGCAGTGATCACCCCGCGTTCACGCTGCTCGCGGGTCAGGCGGGACAAACGGGTGTAGGCACCACGGATCTTGAACGAGAAGGTCGGCTGCAGGTCTTCACGCTTGAGCAACACCTGGTTGCCCAGGCTGGCAGACAGGGCCGGCGCAGCTTGCAGCGGCGTTTCGATGGCCAGGTCGTACACCGGCGCGGCAAGAATGCGCCGCACTTGCTCCGACAGCAGTTGCTGGGGGGTAACGGGTGTACGAGGAAGGCTGAAGCTGGTCATCGATGACTCCTTGGCTGTTTTCACGTTGCCCAGGAGTCAGAGAGAAAAAACCCGCCTCCAGGGCGGGTTCGGTGCACGTACGCGCTAGCCCGCCAAACTGATAATGGCGGTAATAATAATGGCGTTCACGTGCTGGAAAGTGTTCATGGGGTAGGAACTTAGCCCGCCGCGCCGGCAGAAGTCAACACTTGGCTTGCTGCGCCGAAAGCGGCACATCGAACACTTTGTCGAAGCCCCACTGGAACACGAAGGCGTAAACGAAGAAGAACACGAACAGCGCCAGGTTGGTGAGCAACGCCGCCCACAGGCTTACGTCCAGCCAGTACGCCACCAGTGGCAGCAGGATCAGCACCAGCCCCCCCTCGAAACCCAGGGCATGCAGCAGGCGCCGGGCGAAGGTGCGTTCACGCTTGTTCTGGCGCGCTTCCCAGCGCTCGAATACCCAGTTGTAGCCCATGTTCCAGCTCATGGCGATGCCCGACATCAGCACCGACAGCACGGTCGACTGCGCCATGCCGGCGCCGAACGCCAGCTCCAGCGCAGGCGCCACGCAGGCGACGGCGATGGCCTCATAAAGAATGGCCTGGACGATCTTGCGTGCCTTGCCTTGCATGTTCAGCTCCGTGGGTAGACGACCTGTAAAGTTACAAGAAGCGGCCAACAAGAAAAAGCCTGAATTTTGGACGACCTGCGCCACCACGCCGAATCGAGCAACGACCTGCTGCTGCGCGCCACTGCCCCGTTCCTCGACCAGGGTGACTGGCGCAACGACTGGCGCATCGATGAAGACCAATGGAACGAGCGCTTCCTCTACCTCGACGCCGCCTGGTGGACCCGTGCCGGCGACCACGCCTGGCTGTCGCGTTACCAGCAGGGCCATGCCTGGAAGCTGCCGGGCAGCTCACCGCAGACCATCATGCCCTATGGCTTTGTCGAGTTTTCCAGCCAGGACCCGAGCAACGACTGGCGTCAGGACGCCCGTGCGGGGGTCGGTGTACGCTGGCAATGGTGGTTCGACGACGACCGCTACAACGCCTACCGCGGCTCGCTGAAAGTGCGCGCCGAGTACCAGCAGGCGCTGGGTGGCAACCTCTACGAGGGCGCCAATGGCGTGCTGGTCGGTGCGGAGATGGTGCGCGCCGACCAGGCATTGTACGAGGCCAAGCACAGCGGCAAGGACCGCTTTGTGCTGTGGTCAAGCCAGCTGGCAGATCAGGGTTAGCAGGCCCGGCCCTTTCGCGGGTGAACCCGCTCCCACAGGAGACCCCATGGATCTGGAACGATGCACAAAACCTGTGGGAGCGGGTTCACCCGCGAAGAGGCCGGGCCTGCTAACGGATCAACCAGCAGGCAAACGAATCCTGAACTGCGCCCCACCCAACGCCGACTGCGCCACGGTCAAAGTCCCACCCTGCCCCTCGATCGCCCGCCGGCTGATTGCCAACCCTAGGCCAAACCCACCCGTATTGCGGTCCCGGCTCCGGTCCAACCGATAGAACGGCTGGAAAATCCGCTCCCGCTCTTCAACCGGAATGCCAATCCCGTCATCCTCAACTGTCAGCAGGCAGCCGCCATCCGCTTCCAGGCGCAAGCGCAACAGCAGGCTTTCATCGCAATAACGCATGGCATTGCGCACCAGGTTCTGCACCGCCCGGGCAGTCAGCCGCGGGTCCAGTACAAAGCGCGGCAAATCACCCTCGGCCTGCACTTCCCACTGGATGCCACGACCATCCAGCTCCTCGGCAAAGCCGCCCAGCACACTGTCGACCAGCTCCAGCAACGACACCTCGACCCGCTCACGGGCCTGGTCGGCGTTGTACAGGCGGCTATAGGACAGCAACTCCAGCACCAGCTCATCCAGCTCGCGCACATGCCCGACCAGTTCCAGCAAGCGCTTGCGGCTGGCCGGCGGTACCTCGTCGAACAACAACACCAGGCCAAAATCCAGCCGGGTCAGGGGTGTGCGCAACTCGTGCGAAACCGCATTAAGCAGCTCGCGCTGCTGGTTGACGTGGCGTTCCAGGTCGCTGGCCATGGTGTCGAACACCCCGGCCAGTTCACCGATGTTGGAGTGTGGCGAGATGTGCGTACGCTCGGCCATCTGCCCCTGGCCCAGGCGCCGGGCGGTTTCCTTCAGGCGCTCCAGGTCACGCCAGTGCGGCCATACCCACAACAGCAGGCAGCCAAGCATGGCCGCGCCGATCAGCACAGTCACCCCCCACGACAACACGTTGATGTCCAGCGGGTCTGGCGGTGAGTGCAGGCGCACCAGCCACTCCTTGTCCAGCGGCGCCAGGATCGTCTCGTAATAGCCCCAGTCGGCAATCCGCACGGCGTACAGGCCATGCTCCAGGCGTGCCTGTTCTTCTTCGCTCAGGTCGGCCTGGTTCACACGCAGCAGTTGCAGTTGCAGCGGCGCGAAATCTTCGGCCAGCTCCTGTTCAACGGTTGGCCACTGCTCACGCGGCGCCTGGCGGAACTGGCGCACGACCAACGACTGCACACCCTTGGCCTGGTCCAGGTTGTAGGCCATGAAACGGTCGTGGAACATGCCGACGATGGTGTCGGGGATGAACAGCAGCGCGCCGGCATAGGCGACGATAATCACCAGGTACAGCCGCACCAGGATCTTGAGCATGGCCGATCAGCACTCCCACTCGACGCGGCTGAACAGATAGCCCTTGCCCCATACGGTCTTGATCTTGCGCGCTTCACCGGCGTTGTCGTCAAACTTGCGCCGCAGCTTGGAGATGGCCACGTCCACCGAACGGTCGGTGCCGTTGAACTCGATGCCACGCAGTTGCTGCAGGATGCGGTCGCGGTTCATCACTTCGCCGGCATTGCGCGCCAGCACCACCAGCAGGTTGTACTCGCCGCTGGACAGCTCCACCTCGTCGCCACGCCAGCTGACCGAGCGCTCGGCCAAGTCGATGCGCAGGCCGCCGATCAGGATCAGGTCGTTGTCCAGGCGCGGCTCGTTGACGCTGCTGCGGCGCAGCAGGGTACGCACCCGGGCCAGCAGCACGCGGGGCTCGCAGGGTTTGGTCACATAGTCGTCGGCGCCCATCTCCAGGCCCAGCACCTGGTCATGGCTGTCGTCGCGGGCAGTCAGCATCAGGATCGGCAGGCCTTGCGACTCCTGGCGCAGCAGGCGGCACAGTTGCAGGCCATCGATACCCGGCAGCATCAGGTCGAGGATGACCAGGTCGGGCTTTTGCCGACGGTACTCGTCCAGCACATGATCGCCCCGGGCGATCACCTGGACATGGAAGTCGTTGCGTTGCAGGTAGCTGGCGATCAGCTCGGACAGGGCGCTGTCGTCTTCGACCAGGAAAATATTCGGCATAGGCGGATCAAGTCTGGATTGAGGTATGCCCATGTCGGCCCTTGTGCGATCCCTGTGGGAGCGGGTTCACCCGCGAAGAGGCCGGCACAGGAATACTCAGGATATAGAACACTGCGCAACACAGGATTGTTCTTCACACTTTTTCACACTCGCCCTACAGGTATTAACAGCCGCCCAGGCAACGCCTGCCGTAGCATATACACGGTCATCATCGGAAGATCCGCATGTCTACTACCCTCCCCCTGCGCCCGTTGGCGCTCCTGGCGTTCATGAGCCTGGCCCTGGCCGGCTGCAGCGACAGCGCCGAGCAAGACGAACAGGCCCCCACCCCGCAAGTACGGGTGGAAACCCTGCAACTGCAGCCCTTGGCCATCAGCAGCGAACTCAGCGGCCGCATCCTCGCCCCGCGCACTGCCGAAGTACGCGCACGGGTCGCTGGCGTGGTGCTGAAGCGGGTGTACCGCGAAGGCAGCGACGTCAAGCAGGGCGATGTCTTGTTCCTGATCGACCCGGCACCGTTCAAGGCCGACCATGACAGCGCCCGCGCGACCTTGGCCAAGGCCGAGGCCACCCGCTACCAGGCCCGCCTGCAAGAGCAGCGCTACCGCCAGCTGGTCGACGACAAGGCGGTCAGCCGCCAGGAATACGACAACGCCAAGGCCAGCTTCCTGCAGGCCGATGCCGCAGTGGCCGAAGCCAAGGCGGCGCTGGAGCGCGCCCGCCTGAACCTCGGCTACGCCACCGTGACCGCGCCCATCTCCGGTCGCATCGGTCGCGCCCAGGTCACCGAAGGCGCGCTGGTCGGGCAGAACGAGACCACGCCACTGGCGACTATCCAGCAACTGGACCCGATCCACGCCGATGTCACGCAGTCGACCCGCGAGCTCAACGCCCTGCGCCGCGCCTTGCGTGCCGGCGAGTTGCAGCAGGTAGGCGCCGGCCAGGCCCGCGCTACGCTGATCCAGGACGACGGCAGCGCCTACCCGCTACCGGGCAAGCTGTTGTTCTCCGACATCAGTGTCGACCCCAGCACCAACCAGATCACCCTGCGCAGTGAGTTCCCCAACCCGGACCTCGACCTGCTGCCCGGCAGCTACGTGCGCGTACGCCTGGAGCAGGCCGTGCAGCCCAAGGGCCTGAGCGTGCCGCAGCGCGCCATTTTGCGCGACAGCGCCGGCGTACCCAAGGTGCTCGTGGTCGACGCGCAGGCGCGGGTCAGCGACCGCCAGGTGGTATTGGGCAGCGCCCAGGGCGACCGTTGGATCGTCAGTGAGGGCCTGGCCCCCGGCGAGCGGGTGGTCATCGAGGGCCTGCAACACGTCAAGGCCGGTGACCAGGTACAGGTCGACAACACCCCTGGGGCACCGCCCATCGCACAGCACACCGGCCAGTGAGGGCCTGATTCATGCCGCAATTCTTCATCGACCGCCCGGTATTTGCCTGGGTAGTCGCCCTGTTCATCCTGCTTGCCGGTGCGCTGGCCATCCCGCAATTGCCGGTGGCCCAGTACCCCAACGTGGCACCACCGCAGGTAGAGATATACGCCGTGTACCCGGGCGCCTCGGCGGCGACCATGGACGAAAGCGTGGTCAGCCTGATCGAGCAGGAACTCAACGGCGCCGACAACCTGCTGTATTTCGAGTCGCAGAGCAGCCTGGGCAGCGCCACCATCACCGCCACCTTCGCCCCTGGCACAAACCCGGACCTGGCCCAGGTAGACGTGCAGAACCGCCTGAAAGTGGTCGAGTCGCGCCTGCCGCGCCCGGTCACCCAGCAGGGCCTGCAGGTAGAAAAGGTGTCCACCGGCTTCCTGCTGCTGGCCACCCTTACCTCCGAAGACGGCAAGCTCGACGAAACCGCCCTGTCGGACATCCTGGCGCGCAACGTGATGGATGAAATCCGCCGCCTCAAGGGCGTCGGCAAGGCCCAGCTGTATGGCTCGGAACGTGCCATGCGCATCTGGATCGACCCGCGCAAGCTGGTCGGCTTCAACCTCACGCCCAACGATGTGGCCGAAGCCATCGCCGGCCAGAACGCCCAGGTGGCCCCTGGCAGCATTGGCGACCTGCCCACCCGCAGCACTCAGGAAATCACCGCCAACGTGGTGGTCAAGGGCCAATTGAGCAGCCCCGAAGAATTCGCCGCCATTGTGCTGCGGGCCAACCCGGACGGCTCCACCGTCACCATCGGCGATGTCGCCCGGGTCGAGATCGGTGCCCAGGAGTATCAGTACGGCACCCGCCTGAACGGCAAACCGGCCACCGCCTTCAGTGTCCAGCTGTCGCCGGGCGCCAACGCCATGGAAACCGCCACCCTGGTGCGGGCGAAGATGCAGGAGCTGGCGCGCTATTTCCCGGAAGGCGTCAAGTACGCCATCCCTTACGACACCTCGCCCTTCGTCAAGGTGTCGATCGAGCAGGTCATCAACACCCTGTTCGAAGCCATGCTGCTGGTGTTTGCAGTGATGTTCCTGTTCCTGCAGAACCTGCGCTACACCCTGATCCCGACCCTGGTGGTACCGGTGGCGCTGATGGGCACCTTCGCCGTAATGCTGGCGATGGGCTTCTCGATCAACGTGCTGACCCTGTTCGGCATGGTGCTGGCCATCGGCATCCTGGTTGACGACGCCATTGTGGTGGTGGAAAACGTCGAGCGCATCATGGCCGAAGAAGGCCTGCCGCCCAAGCAAGCCACGCGCAAGGCCATGGGCCAGATCAGCGGCGCCATCGTCGGCATCACCCTGGTGCTGGTGGCGGTGTTCCTGCCGATGGCCTTCATGCAAGGCTCGGTGGGGGTGATCTACCAGCAGTTCTCGGTGTCGATGGCGGTGTCGATCCTGTTCTCGGCGTTCCTCGCCCTCAGCCTTACCCCGGCGCTGTGCGCTACCCTGCTCAAACCTGTGGGCAAAGGTGAGCATCACGAGCGCAAGGGCTTCTTCGGCTGGTTCAACCGCCGCTTCGAGGGTATGAGCAACGGCTACCAACGTTGGGTCATGCAGGCACTCAAGCGCAGCGGCCGCTACCTGCTGGTGTATGCGCTGCTGCTGGGGGTGCTGGGCTATGGCTTCAGCCAGTTGCCCACGGCGTTCCTGCCCACTGAAGACCAGGGTTATACCATCACTGATATCCAGCTGCCCCCCGGCGCCAGCCGCATGCGCACCGAACAGGTGGCCGCGCAGATCGAGGCGCACAACACTGAAGAACCCGGGGTGGGCAACACCACGCTCATTCTCGGCTTCAGCTTCTCCGGTAGCGGGCAGAACGCGGCGCTGGCCTTCACTACGCTCAAGGACTGGTCCGAGCGCGGTGCCGACGACAGTGCCCAGTCGATCGCCGATCGTGCGACCATGGCCTTCAGCCAGCTCAAGGACGCCATCGCCTTCTCGGTGTTGCCCCCCCCGATCGACGGCCTGGGTGAATCGACCGGCTTCGAATTCCGCCTGCAGGACCGTGGCGGCATGGGCCACGCCGAGCTGATGGCGGCCCGTGACCAGTTGCTGGAGACCGCCGGTAAAAGCAAGCTGCTGACCAACGTGCGCGAAGCCTCGCTGGCAGAAAGCCCGCAGGTGCAGCTGGAAATCGACCGCCGCCAGGCCAATGCCCTGGGCGTGTCATTTGCCGATATCGGCACGGTGCTGGACGTTGCCGTAGGCTCCAGCTACGTCAACGACTTCCCCAACCAGGGCCGCATGCAGCGCGTGGTGGTGCAGGCCGAAGGCGACCAGCGCAGCCAGGTCGAAGACCTGCTGAAGATCCATGTGCGTAACAACAGCGGCAAGATGGTGCCGCTGGGCGCATTCGTCCAGGCCAAGTGGGTCAGCGGCCCGGTGCAGCTGACCCGCTATAACGGCTACCCGGCGGTGTCGATTTCCGGGGAGCCGGCGGCGGGTTACAGCTCAGGCGAAGCCATGGCCGAAATCGAGCGCCTGGTAGCGCAGCTGCCAGCCGGTGCCGGCCTGGAATGGACCGGCCTGTCGCTGCAGGAGCGGTTGTCCGGCAGCCAGGCACCGATGCTGATGGCACTGTCGCTGCTGGTGGTGTTCCTGTGCCTGGCGGCGCTGTACGAAAGCTGGTCGATCCCCACTGCCGTGCTGCTGGTGGTACCGCTCGGCGTGCTGGGCGCAGTGCTGGCGGTGACCCTGCGCGGCATGCCCAACGATGTGTTCTTCAAGGTCGGCCTGATCACCCTGATCGGCCTGTCGGCGAAAAACGCCATCCTCATCATCGAGTTCGCCAAGCACCTGGTCGATCAGGGTGTGGACGCGGTCGATGCCGCCGTGCAGGCCGCACGCCTGCGTTTGCGCCCGATCGTGATGACCTCCCTGGCGTTCATCCTTGGCGTGGTACCACTGGCCATTGCCAGCGGCGCAAGCTCGGCCAGCCAGCAGGCGATCGGCACCGGCGTGATTGGCGGTATGCTCAGCGCCACCTTGGCGGTGGTGTTCGTGCCGGTGTTCTTTGTGGTGGTGATGCGGTTGGCGGGCAAGGGCAAAGCCAAAACCACAAGCGAGAAGGCTCCGGCCTGACGCCAGTCAATCAAGCAATCCGGGGCCGCGTTGCGGCCCATCGCCGGCAAGCCAGGCTCCCACAGGTTCGGCGTATGGCTCGAATTCAATGCAGTCGAGGTGGGAGCTGGCTTGCCGGCGATGGGCTGCGAAGCAGCCCCAACTGGTTTGACTGACTGGCATCAGGCTCCAATCACCTTTCCGGTCATTTGCTTGGTTTAGGTTTCTGACGGGGGTGCTCGTTGAGTTTGACGGCGTCCTTCAATTTTTTACCGGCCGTGAATTTGGCATTGGTCGCAAGTTAGCGCGCTGCGCCACGTCAGCTACCAGTTCCGATTTGTTCAAAAGTCTTCTCCTTGTTATCGGCCTTGGCACCATCGCAATGCCAAGGTTCCAGCTGTATTGAAGGGAGAAGGCGCGCCCGGCACAACTGGCAAAAATGTCAGGTCGGTGCAAAGCGGACGCCCGCTTGCTGGACAACGCTTGCCCGCCATGGGAGGGTTGCCACCTGCCCTAGCCTGGAACTGCAACCATGACCACACCCTTGCCCGCCAGCTCAGCCCTGATTCTCGCAGGAGGCCGTGGCCAGCGCATGGGTGGGCGTGACAAAGGCTTGGTGGACTGGCAGGGTGAACCCTTGATCGCGCACATGCACCGTACCGTAAGGCCACTCACTGATGACCTGGTGATTTCCTGCAACCGCAATCAGGCTGTCTACCGCGCTTATGCCGACCAGTTGGTGGGCGATGCCGACGCAGACTTCCCCGGGCCGCTGGCAGGGGTGATTGCCGGGCTCAAGGTGGCGCGGCATGCATGGGTGGTGGTGCTGGCTTGTGATGCCCCGCTGGTTGACCGGGCGCTGGTCGAGGACCTGCTGCGTGCGGCGGCGGCCAATGACAGGGCTGCCATGGTGCGCCAGGGTGGGTACTGGCAGCCGATGTTCAGCGTGCTGCCGCGTCGGGTGTTGCCGGTGCTGGAACAGGCCTGGGCCGAGGGGGAGCGGAGTTTGCAGAAGGCCCTGCTGCGCGACAGAGTACAAGCGCTGGAGTGTGCCGAGGGTGATCGCAGATTGAGCAATTTCAACAGCCCGGAGTTGCTGCAGGGCTGAGATTATCTGCAGCCAATTCCTCGATACTGATCTCACGCATCCTGAACTTCTGTACCTTACCCGTCACCGTCATCGGGAATTCATCGACAAAGCGGAAGTACCTGGGCACCTTGAAGTGCGCAATCCGTGCCCTCGCCCACTCACGCAGTTCTTCCGCGCTGGCGGTATCCCCCGGGTGCAACCGTACCCACGCCACAATCTCTTCGCCGTACTTGCTGCACGGCACGCCAATCACCTGCACATCGGCCACCGCCGGGTGGGTGAAGAAGAACTCTTCCAGCTCGCGCGGGTAGATATTCTCGCCGCCACGAATGATCATGTCCTTGCTGCGCCCGACAATACGCACATAGCCCTGCTCGTCCATCACCGCCAGGTCACCGGTGTGCATCCAGCCGTCCTCATCGATGCATTCGGCAGTGGCCTTGGCATTGTTCCAGTACCCCAGCATCACGCTGTAGCCGCGGGTGCACAGCTCGCCGATCTCGCCGCGTGGCACGCTGTTGCCATCGGTATCGACTACCTTGTTCTCCAGCCGTGGCTGGGTGCGGCCGACGCTGGTTACGCGACGTTCCAGGTCATCAGTGGCACCGGTCTGCAGCGATACCGGGCTGGTTTCGGTCATGCCGTAGGCAATCTGTACCTCAGCCATGTTCATCTCGCTCATTACCCGGCGCATAACCTCGATCGGGCAAGTGGCACCGGCCATGATCCCGGTACGCAGGCTCGACAGGTCGAAGTCACCACGCTGCGGGTGGTCCAGCTCGGCGATGAACATGGTCGGCACGCCATACAGCGCAGTCGCCCTTTCCTCTGCCACCGCGCGCAGCGTGGCCAAGGGGTCGAAGGCATCATTGGGGTAGATCAGGGTGCTGCCGTGGGTCATGCAGCCGAGGTTGGCCATGACCATGCCGAAGCAGTGGTACAGCGGCACCGGTACCACCAGCCGGTCATGCTCGGTCAGGCCCAGGCTTTCGCCGACCATGTAGCCGTTATTCAGGATGTTGCTGTGGCTGAGGGTGGCGCCCTTGGGAAAGCCGGTGGTGCCCGAGGTGTACTGGATGTTGATCGGGTCGTCGCAGCGCAGTTGCGCCTGGCGTTCGGCCAGGGCTTCGCGGCTGACCACCTCGGCGCGGGCCTGCAGGTCGTGCCAGGCAAGGAAGCCCGACGGTGGTGTGGCGGCCAGGCTGACCACACCGCGCAGTTCGGGGAAGCGCTCGCAGATCAGGGCGCCCGGTTGGCCGTTGGCCAGGCCCGGGATCAGGGCGAGCAGCATGGCATGGTAGTCGGAGGTCTTGAATGCATCGGCGCAAATGATCCAGCGGCAGCCGGACTGGCCAAGGGCGTAGTCCAGTTCGCTGGAGCGGTAGGCTGGGTTGATGTTGACCAGGATCGCGCCAACCTTGGCGCTGGCGAACTGGGTAATGCACCATTCGGCGCAGTTGGGTGCCCAGATGCCAAGGCGGTCACCGGGTTGCACGCCCAGCGCCATCAGCCCGCGGGCGTGCTGGTCGACGGCTTCGGCCAGCTGCTGCCAGGTGTAGCGCAGGGCCTGGTGGCGGACGACCAGGGCCTCGCGGTCGGGGAAGCGGGCGACGGTGGTGTCGAAGGCGTCGCCGATGCAGTGGGTAAGCAGGGGCTTGTTCTGGTTGCCCTGGGAATAGCTTGGTTGGCTCATCGGATTGCGCACCATTTGAGATTGCCGGGGGCGCTGCGCGCCCCTTTCGCGACACAAGGCCGCTCCTACATGGGTACGCCGCGCCCTTGTAGGAGCGGCCTTGTGTCGCGAAAGGGCTGCAAAGCAGCCCCCTACGATCTAACGGACGAACACCTGCGGTGTAGTGGTAGACATGTCCCCCCCCGGCAACTTGATGTTCTTCACCTTCTGCAGCGTATCCGGATTAAACACCGCCAGGTCGTTGAAGGTGCCGCCCAGGTACAGCTTGTCACCTTTCTTGTCGAAAGTGACACAGTAGTAGGTGTGCTCCAGATTAGCCGCCTTGATCAGCTTGCGCTCCTTGATGTCGTACTTGGCCAGGCGGTTGAGCACGCCGTAGATCTGGTTCGGGTCCTTGGGCGAGCGCAGGCCGGTGAAGTACAGCTCGGTCAGGTCGGCAAACTCCTGGGTATGGGTCTTGCCGGTCTTCAGGTCGACGCTCAGGTAACCGTACAGCAACTCGGCCTCGTTCGGGTCCTGCTTGGCATCCTTGAACTTGGCAATGGTGTACAGCATCGAGAACTCGTGGCGCGGGTTCTGGTGCGGCCAGAAGTACAGCACGTCCGGGGCGCTGTAACCCTTGCGGTTCCAGTTGCGCAGCGGCAAGGCCACCGAATGCTTGCCGGTCTTCACGTCCATCTTGTAAATATCGGGCCCGGCGAAATACAGGGTACCGTCGTCGGCCGTGCGCATCAGGTATACCTGGCGCGGCATCGGGTAGGTACGCACCGGTTTGGCGGCCAGGCCATCCACGGTGCTGAACACTTCCAGCCGTGGCGGCTTGACCACGTAGTGGTCGTTCAGGCGTTGGGTGGGGTTGACCGTGGCGTACACTTCCTTGCCGTCCGGGCTGATGGCGAACGAGTACATCGAGCGGCCCACCTCGCCCGCCACGCTCGACAGGTTGGCGTGGAAGGTGTTCTTGCAGGTGTCCAGGTCGATGCCGTAGATGTCGCCGTAATGGTTATTGAGCACGTAGGCGGTGCGGTTGTCCGGCGCCATCATCGCGGTGCCGGGGCCGAACTTGTCAGGCATCACGCAGCTCTTGTACACCGTGTCAGTGGCCACATCGACCACATGCAGGTTGTTCGGGTAGTTGGTCACGATCATGTATTCGTGGCCAGCCTTCAGCGCCGGCCCGGTGTCGTCGGCCTGTGCCAGCCCGGCACAGGCCGTGGCGGCGATGGTGAGCGCGAGTGGTGCGCAGCGTCCAGCTTTCATGCGGTTTCCCCTTGTCATTCTTGTTGGGCCGGTCACTTGTCTTTCGGGAACACGGTGCCAAGGTTGCGCCAGTCATCCGCCGAGTTGGTGGCCTGGGCGTTCCAGTCCTGATAGGTGCTCATCATGTCCGGCACCTGGGCCGGCCACCAGCAAGGGTCGGAGCAGCCATACAGGTCGGCCTCCATCGGCTGGCACAGCGAACTCACGCCGCCAAAGGCGTCCACTTCCCAGCCCGGGTCGGTGGTGGCGGTGCAACCCGCCACGGCGCTCATGGCCATGACGTCTTCGACGCGGTCTTCGGCGGCGGCCTGCTCGAGGATGCGCGCCTTGTTGTTCAGGGGCTTCAAGTGCTTCATGTCAGTGCGCCTTCCGCGGGGTGATGTAGCGGTCGATGAAGGCCGGGTTGGCGGCCATGATGCGGCTGTAGACCTCGATGCCAAAGTCGACCCAGTCACGCATCAGTTCGCAGTAGTGGTAGGTGGGGTGCTGCGGGTCGCCATAGCGCGCATAGCTTTCGTGGTAGCAGCCGCCCGAGCACAGGTTGCGGATGCGGCAGCTTTCGCAGCCGGTGTTGCTGCGGTCCAGGCGCTGCGACAGGAAGTCGTTGAGCTGCGCCTGCTTCACGCCCTGGTGCACGTTGCCGAAGGTCGGCAGGTTGGAGCCGGTGAAGCGGTGGCACAGGTTCAGCTCGCCCTTGTGGTCCACTGCCAGCATCTTCAGGCCGGCACCGCACGGCAGGGCCTTCTTGTGGCCCTCGTGAATGTCGGTGATCAGCTGGTGCAGGTTGGAGAAGCCGATGTTGCGATGCTCCAGCGCCGCCTCCAGGTATTTGCGGCCCAGCGCCTTCATGTTGACGAACACCTGCACCAGCTCTTCGCCAGTGAGGTTGAAGTCGGCCATGTCGCCGGAGGTGACCGGGGCAAAGCCGACTTCGGCGAAGCCCATTTCGTTGAACAGGTGGTTCCAGATGGTTTCGACGTCGGTGATGCCGCGGGTCAGCGTGACCCGCGCGCCCACCGGGCGGCTGGTGTAGCGCGACAGCAGCAGGTCGGCCTTGCGCCGCACCACATCATAGGTGCCCTGCCCGCCCACGGTGATGCGGTTGCGGTCGTGCACGGTCTTCGGGCCGTCGATGCTGATCGACAGGCCGAAGCGGTGGGCGTTGAGCCAGTCGATGATCTCTTCGGTGAGCAAGGTGGCGTTGGTGGTCATGATGAACTCCACCTGCTTGCCCGCTTCAGCAAAACGCCGCTCGCAGTACGCCACCATGTGCTCGATCAATCGCCGGTTGGACAACGGCTCGCCACCGAAGAACACCACGCTGTAGCGGTCCTCGTTCGGCGATTCCTTGAGCAGCATCTCCACCGACGCTTCGGCGGTGACAGTGCTCATCTTCTTGCCGGCGGAAGGTTTGTCCAGGTCTTCCTTGTAACAATAGGTGCAGCTCAGGTTGCAACCGGTGTTGACGTTGAGCACCACAGTGTTCAGCGCAGTGCGCTCGACCTGCTTGAGGGCGATTTCCGGGGTCAGTGGCGAGCCGTCGCTGACCAGCTCCAGCGCGATCAGCTCGCGCAGGGTGTCCTGGATATCGTCGCCGGCAAACTGCTGGCCAAGGCGCTGTGTCAGCTCCTCGGCCGAGCAGCCCTGTTGGCGCAAGGCATCGATGATGCTGCCGGTCACCGCATCGGTGGCAAACAGCGAACTGCTGGGGATATGGAACAGCATGCGGTCGGCATCGACCTGCACTTCATGCAGGTTGCGTTCGACCAGGTTCAGTAGTGCGCCCATGGCGACCTCCCGATAATCGATTCGTTGGAAAACCGTTGCGTCTTGCCGTTACGGCAGCGGCGGGTTGTTCCAGCGCTGAACGGTGACGATCATGTGCCCTTCGCCGGTCTGGCCACCGTCGGCCAGGGTAGCGATGACCTTCAGGTTGCCGGCGTTGTTGGTCATCATCTTGCGCGCGGGGTTGGGGCCAGCACCGCCTGGCACGAACACGCCATCGGCCTGCATCTGCCCGGCGAACTTGACGTCTTCGTCCTCGACCGCCCGCTCATTGAACGGCTCGACCTTCCAGCTGGCCGGTAGGTAGCCGATGCGCAGTGGCTGGCCGTTGGCGTCCTTACCCCAGGCTTCGGCCTCGAAACGGCCCTGCACCTTCGGCACCGAGGCGCCGTTTTCGCCAATGCGGGCAATGGAGAACGCCGGCACTACCTTCACTTCATCGACCTTGTCGTAGACCGCCAGGTTGACGCCTTTGAGCGCGCCCACTGCAACTTCGCGCTGGCCAGGCTTGGCATCGGCTGCCGCACGGGCCTTGACCCGCACCAGGGTCGGGGTCTGCTCCAGCACTTCGGTCACTTCCACCCCGGCGCCAAGGTCCGGCTTGCCGCTCAGGCCACTGCCGACCAGGGTGATTTCGCTTTCGGCGCCAGCCTTGATAAACGCCGGCTGTATCGCCAGCAGCTGCGCGTTGCCTTCTTTCACGGCGCTGAAATCCAGGCCGCGCTCATCGTGCTCAGCCTCGAACATGCGGCCTTTCATTTCGCCATCCAGCGCGGCGAACACCTGACGCAGGCTGGCATCGCCGACCTTGACGTTGCCGCGCCATTCATAGCCGTTGTAAAGAATGGCCGAACCGCTGCCGTTGAACGGCGTGCCGTCGGCGTAGGCGCCCTTGACCTCGACCTTGAACGTGTCGCCCTGGTCGGCGGTAACGCTCATTACCCCGCGCACATCACCCTTGGCCAGCATATGGCCGCTGAAGGCCCACTGCCCGGGTAATGCGTCGGCTTTGGGCCTGGCTTTCTGCCATTCGGTCCAGGCCGCGTTTTCCATCGGGTAACGTTTGGCCAGCTCGGGTACTACTTGTTGGAGCGCAATCGGCAGCCAGTCGCGGTCACGCGCCTGGGCCTGGTATTCAAGGGACGGCCATTGGCCGAGGTGGAAGTTGACCAGGTGTTCCCATTCCTTGGCCGGGCGCCGTTGCAAGGCAACGCGGGCACCGGAGTGGCAACGGCCACAGGTTTCGCTGAGCTGAGTGTCGAAGTGCTCGACGGTATTGAGCCGGCGTTCCATGGCATAGCGCACGCCCTCGGTTTCGCTGGGCGCCAGGCCCTGCTTGTCGGCCAGGTACTTGACCAGCGTGCGACGGTCGTCGTCGCTGATCTGCAAACCGTGCATCACCTGCATGCGGGCGATGCTCATCAGCCAGCCTTCCGGCGTCTTGCGCTGATGGCTGATACGGCTATAGGTATCGTTGCCTTCGGGGATATGGCACCCCATGCACTTGTTCTGCAACAGGCTCGGGCCCTGCTCGGCCGCCATGGCCTGGGTGCTCAGCAGCGCGGCGGCGACCAGCGCCAGTTTGCCCGCATGCCGCCGGAGTCGAGTCGTCTTCAAGGTCAGACCTCCACGGTTGTTGTTCTTATCGTTTTTCGCACGCTTTGGTACAGCAGGTGTGCATGTGACGGTTGTGATACAGGAACTGTGCCAGGTCAGACAAACGTGTTGTATTTCAGGTCATTAGCCGGTTTCAAAAGCGGTGTCAGCCCGTTGCCCAAGAGGTTGGAGCGTGCCATTTCGCGACAGGGTGTTTCATCCTGAGACAAGGGCCTGCTGCGCAGTCCAATCGCCGGCAAGCCAGCTCCCACAGTTACAGCACAGGTCTTCAAGGCAGTGGTTAACCTGTGGGAGCTGGCTTGCCGGCGATTGGCCCTTGTACCCACTGTTTCACCACCGTCTCACACCGTCTCAATGTGCAACAGCGCACGCCTGCAATCACCGCCGCGCATCCAGACAAAACCCAACACGCTCAACACCTTGCGGCCTTCTGCCCACCTTGGCACGGCCATTGCGCCAGTGCCCGTCACATCCAATGACAAGAGGCACAGCCCCATGCTTTCCGACCTGCCCATCCTGCCCGCCACCCGCGCCTTTCTCGCACGCAAGCTGAAGATGCGCATCGGCGCCGACTGGCAGGACGCCGCCAGCGGTCGCACCCTGTCGTTCCGCAACCCGGCCACCGGTGAAGTGCTGGGTGAAGTGCCTGCTGCCGAGGCCGAAGATGTCGACCGCGCCGTGCGCGCGGCACGCCAGGCCTTCGACGACTCGCCATGGAGCCGCCTGCGCCCACGTGAACGGCAGAACCTGCTGTGGCGCCTGGCCGACCTGATGGAACGCGACGCCCGCCAACTGGCCGAACTGGAATGCCTGAACAACGGTAAGAGCGCGGCCGTGGCCCAGGTGATGGACGTGCAACTGGCCATTGATTTCCTGCGCTATATGGCGGGCTGGGCCACCAAGATCGAGGGTAGCACCGTCGAAGCGTCCATGCCGCTGATGCCCAACGACCAGTTCCATGGTTTCGTCCGCCGCGAAGCCGTCGGCGTGGTTGGCGCCATTGTTGCCTGGAACTTTCCCTTGCTACTGGCCTGCTGGAAGCTCGGCCCGGCCCTGGCCACCGGCTGCACCGTAGTGCTAAAGCCCGCTGATGAAACCCCGCTGAGCGTGCTTAAGCTGGCCGAACTGGTAGATGAAGCCGGCTACCCGGCAGGCGTGTTCAACGTGGTCACCGGTACCGGCCTGAATGCAGGTGCCGCGCTTAGCCGCCACCCCGGCGTGGACAAACTGACCTTTACCGGCTCCACCGAGGTTGGCAAGCTGATCGGCAAGGCGGCCATGGACAACATGACCCGCGTCACCCTGGAGCTGGGCGGCAAGTCGCCGACCATCGTCATGCCCGACGCCAACCTGCAGGAAGCCGCCGCCGGCGCAGCCACGGCGATCTTCTTCAACCAGGGCCAGGTGTGCTGCGCAGGCTCGCGGCTGTATGTACACCGCAAGCACTTCGATAACGTGGTGGCCGATATCGCCGGCATCGCCAATGGCATGAAGCTGGGCAACGGGCTGGACCCGGCGGTGCAAATGGGCCCGCTGATCTCGGCCAAGCAGCAGGACCGCGTCACCGGCTACATCGAGCTGGGCCGCGAACTGGGCGCAACCATTGCCTGTGGTGGCGAAGGCTTTGGGCCGGGTTACTTCGTCAAGCCGACCGTGATCGTCGATGTCGATCAACGCCACCGCCTGGTGCAGGAAGAGATCTTCGGGCCGGTGCTGGTGGCGATGCCGTTCGATGACCTCGACGAAGTGATCGGCATGGCCAACGACAACCCTTACGGCCTGGGCGCGAGCATCTGGTCCAACGACCTGGCGGCCGTGCACCGCATGATCCCCCGCATCAAGTCGGGCTCGGTGTGGGTCAACTGCCATAGCGCGCTGGACCCTGCCTTGCCGTTTGGTGGTTACAAGATGTCCGGGGTTGGCCGTGAGATGGGTGCGGCGGCCATCGAGCATTACACCGAGCTCAAGTCGGTGTTGATCAAGCTCTGATCGTTTCCTGTTCTGGCCCTATCGCCGGCAAGCCAGCTCCCACAGATGACCGCTGCCCTCAGGTCCTTCGCCGTACTTGTGGGAGCTGGCTTGCCGGCGATAGGGCCAGAACAGGCAATACAAAAACGACAATAAAAAAACCATGGAGCAACCCCATGAGGCACACACTCGCCTGCACATTGGCCCTGCTGCTAGCCGCACCCGCCACCCAAGCCTACGAGCTGTACAACCAGAACGGCACCACCCTCAACGCCGACCTCGAAGCCCTGTTCGGCGTCTTCCACAGTGACGAAAGCTTCAACCAGGCCGGCAACCGCCAGCCCGGCAGCAGCGCGTGGCAAGAGGGCTACATCAAATACGGCCTCAGCGGCAGCCAGGCCCTGGCAGACAGCGGCGCGCTCTACGGCGCCTTCAACCTGCTCAGTTCCGCCACCTGGGGCGATGGCGACGCGGCCGGCCTGACCCTGGGCGATGAGCGCCGTACCGCCTTCGAAGACCTGTACCTGGGCTGGCGCTCGGCCAACCTGTTCCCGGCCCTGGGCGAAGACGGCGTGGACATTTCCGGTGGCCGCCAGGTGGTCACCCTGGGTGACGGCTTTCTGATCCAGGGCGACCCGGTCAACCTCGGCAAGGTCGACCTTGGCGCCAACTTCGACCGCGGCGGTGCCTACTACCTGGCCGCCCGTAAGGCCTTCGACCGTACCGCCGTGCTACGCTTGGGTGGCAAGCAAGGCTGGCGCGGCGACCTGATGTGGCTGAAGTCCGACAACCACTACCAGGCCGACACCTCGCTGGCGGTGGCCAACCTGGAACACGTCGCCGACGCCGGCACCGTGGGCGTGAGCTGGATCCGCGGTCTCGACGTGGACCAGCGCTACGCGCAGATCATGGGCCTGGAACACCGCGACGGCATGGACACCGCCAGCCTGCGCGGGCGCGGCAACCTGGGGGTGAAGGACCTGGAGCTGGCAGCCGAGTACGTGACCCAGGACAAAACCGGTGGACGGGAGAACGCCTGGTACCTGGAGGGCAACTGGACCTTCTCCGAACTGCCCTGGTCGCCCACCGCCACTTACCGCTACAGCCGCTTTTCAGAAGGGTTCGACCCATTGTTCTATGGCCTTAGCCGCGGCTATGGCACCTGGTTCCAGGGTGAAGTGGCGGCCAACTATGCCGGGCCGTTCAACAAGAACAGCCAGGTGCACCACGTGGCGCTGAAAGGCAAGCCACGGGACAACATGACCGTTGGGGCGCTGTATTTCGACTTCGATACGCTGGACACCGACCAAGGCAACCTCGGCGGGCGGGAACTGGACCTGTATGTGGAATGGATGGTCAACGACCACCTGCTGATCAGCCCGGTGGTGGGGTTTTACAAGCCGGAGCGTAGTGCGGCGAATGGAGGGACGCAGTTGGGGGGGACGGACACCGGGACTTACATGCAACTGATCGTCGGGACCTTCTTCTGATGTGAAGGCCCTATCGCCGGCAAGCCAGCTCCCACACATACTTGCACTGATTTCGAACTCACACTGTGCCTGTGGGAGCTGGCTTGCCGGCAATGGGCCGCACAGCGGCCCCAAGATCTCAAACCAACCCCTGCTCCAACAACCACCGCCGCACCATCATCTGCTGTTCACCCGCCAGGCCCGCCAACACTGCCTCAACCGGCCGACCACTGCGAATTTCCCGCACCACCGACGCCAATTCCACCCCCTGCAAATGCCACACCCCCAACGGCTGATCCGCCGTCACCACCACCTCGGCCTCATCCACCAGACCATCACGCAGTACAGGCCGCCGTTCTACCCGTATCGCATGCCAATCAGCTGCCTGATGTAATGGCTGCGCATCCGGCCAACCTTGGCGCCGATCCCAGAACGGCTGCCCCGCCCGACTCTGCTCCTGCCCGTAGAAATCCCGCCCGATCCGGGCAAAGCGCAAGAACAGCTGCTCGACCCGCTGCTGATGAAACTGCCGTGCCAATGCAGCCCGCTGGGGCCGGCGCAGCAACGTATTGATCACCACCGGCGCCTGCAACGCCGATGACAGCGACTGGAAAATCCCGTTGCCCGACAGCGGGTCAACCGCCATTGCGGCATCACCTACCCGTATCCAGTCGTGCCCGACACATTCGCCGGCCAGAATCGCAGTACTGCTGCGCGCATGTACCTGTGCAGGCTCTAACGCCTGCTCATCGAACAACTCAGCCACCTGCGCACTGCGGGCTCGGCGCTGCGCACAGTAGTCCGCCAACCCGGCCCTGCCCGGCAAGCCTGCGGCATCCAGGGTGACCTGCCAGTAGCAGCGGCCATCTTCCAGCCGCGCCATCCATGCCCAGCCATCTTTCAGGCTCTCCACCGCCGACGCCGGCGCACCGGGGCTACCCTGCCAGACATTGAGCAGGCTGACCGTCTCCGGCCCACGAAGGCGGTCTGCAGCCAGCGGTGCCTGGCGGCCCCGGGCCTCGACCAGGAAGTCGGCAGCCAATACCTGCCCATCCTCCAGACGAACACGATGACCACCCTCGTGAACGACCTCACGCACCCGCCCCTCGACCATGCTCACAGCTGCACGCTGAAGATCGTCGCGCAACGCCCGGTCAAAGCATTGCCGGTCGATCAGAAACTCCTGATTCATTTGCAGGTGCTGGCCATTCCAGCGCACTTGACGGCTGGCCGGCATCGAGGCCTGGCTCAAGGCTCCGCCAAGGCCAGCGTGACGCAGCCCTTCAAGCACCCGCAGGGAAACCCCTTCGACGGCCGCAAAGCGGCGCCAATCCGACACCACCGTCACGGCATAGCCCAGCCGCCGCAGGCCAATAGCCGTAGCTGCACCGGCAGGGCCAGCGCCCAACACCACAATGCGCGGTTCAACCATGGCTGGCACCTCGTCGCTCGGGGCCCTTGAAGGCCGCATGGTCACGCAGCCAGTCATGCACCTGCTGGCGGTCCATGCCCGGTTGATCACGCAGCAAGGCCGCAATCCTGCCGCTCAAGGCCGCACAGCCGAGGCTCGCCCCCGCCCTGCCGCCCTCGCCCACGTAACTGCCAAAATCCGCTTGCCGTGTACCCAGCCACGACCACTGGCCCGGTGCACAGCGGGCATCGCCGGTAATCCGGATGACCCCGGGGTAGCTGGCCGGGTATACCGGTCCACCCTGCGCAGGGCTGGAAGCGCACAACAGCACACCGGCGGCCAACGCCTCGGCGCAAGCCTGGTGCAACACAGGCCGATCCTGCTGCAAGCCAAGGCTGAGGTTGACCAACGTCGCCCCCGCCTCCATCAGCCACAGCAGCGCGGCTGCCACCTGCAAGGCACTGGTGCTGGCCTGGGCGCTGAATACCTGGGCCACCAACACTGGCACCGGCCCGGCCTCACGCTGCAAGCCAGCAAGCACCGCACTGCCGTGGCCAAGCTGGTCAGGCAGCATTGCACCTTCGCGCAACTGGCCGTCTTCCAGCCAGAAACGACGGGCACCCAGCAAATCACGGGCCTGCTCCTGCGAACAGCCACTGTCGATGACGCCAACGCGCAGGTCAGTGCCCATGCTTGATCACCTCCTGCGCCAGCACCTGCAATGTGCCGTCATGCAACTGCAAGTGCAGGTCGGCATCGGCCAAAGTCGAAGCGCGGTGGCTGATCAGGATGCGCGTACGGCCGGCGAACAATTCGTCGATAGCCGCGATCACCTCGCGCTCGGTAGCTTCGTCCACTGCCGACGTGGCTTCGTCCAGCACCAGGATCGCCGGTGCCTGCAATACCGCGCGGGCAATGGCGATGCGTTGCTTCTGGCCACCGGACAGCTGCTGGCCCCGCTCGCCCAGCAGGCCGTCCAGGCCCAGCGGCAAACTCTCGACCAGGCTATCCAGGCGCGCCAGGCGCACTACCCGCTCCAACGCTTCACGCGTGGCCTGGGGCACACCATAGGCAAGGTTCTGTGCCAGGGTGCCACGGAACAGCACAATGTCCTGGCTGACCACCGCGATACGCCGGCGCAACGCAGCAAGGTCCAGGTCGCGCAGGTCGACCCCGTCCAGCAGAATGCGCCCGGCGTCCGGGTCGTAGAAGCGCTGCAACAGGTCGATCAGGGTCGACTTGCCGACCCCCGAAGCGCCGCTGATGGCCACCTTCAGGCCGCCCGGCACGCACACCTGCACATTATTCAGCACTGCGCCCTGGCGCCCCTCGTGGGCAAAGCTCAGCGCCTCCAGGCGCAATTCGCCCGGGCCATCGGGCATGGGTTGCGGGTTGGCTGCCGGGCGCACCGCTACCGCCTCCTGCTTCAGTTCCATCACCCGCCCCAGGCTTACGGCCATGCGCTGCACCGCCACATACAGGCCCAGCAGGCTCTGCACCGGCCCGACCGCCATGCCCATGTAGGTGGAGAACGCAATCAGCGCGCCCAGTTGCCAGGTGCCGTGGATCACC
The DNA here is from genome assembly GCF_044900445.1 of Pseudomonas sp. NPDC089407. NCBI lineage: Bacteria > Pseudomonadati > Pseudomonadota > Gammaproteobacteria > Pseudomonadales > Pseudomonadaceae > Pseudomonas > Pseudomonas sp. NPDC089407. The sequence continues at coordinate 88,007 of NZ_JBJDNB010000017.1, read as the reverse complement.
CACCAGCCACCGACCAGGAACGCGCAGGCACGGCACCACGAGGTCAGCGTGCCGGGGATCGCCTGGGTAAAGAATTCGGTCACCTGCACCTTCAGCAACTGGCGCATGTAACCTTGGCCAAGTTGGTCCAGCCGCCCCGCCTCGCGGTGTTGCTGGCCAGCCGCCTGGATGAATTTCATCGCCGGCAGGGTCTCGACCAGGAACGACGACACATCCGCCGAGCGCTCGCGCAGGTTGCGCACTTCGCGCTCGACCTTGCGCCGCATCCAGCGCAGCCACAACACCTCGATCGGCACCAGCAGCGCCAGCAGCAACGACAGTTGCCACGACAGCATCAGCATCAATGCCACGGCCCCCACCAGGCCAATGACCGCCGACACCGCAGAAAACAGCGAGTCCACGGCAAAGCGCTGGATCTCCGCCACATCGCCGTCCAGCCGCGAAAGAATGTCGCCGATACGCCGCCGGCCGTAGAAGGTCGGCGACAACTGCTGCAGGTGGCGGTACAGGTCGTCGCGCAGGGCAAACAAAATGCGCCCCGACAAGCGTGTATGCAGGTAGCGGTTGACCCCGGCCAGCACGGTACCCAGCAGGCCGGCGCCAATCATGATCGCCGCCATGTGCCAGAGGGTCTGGTAGTTCTTGGCCAGCAGCCCCTCGTCGATCAGGGTCTTGACTAGCCAGGGTTGCGCCAGCGCCAGCAGCGAGGCCCCCAGCGACAAGCCGAGCAACAGGCCGATGGCGCGCCGGTGCGGGCGCACGAAACCATACAGCCAGGCCAACGCCTGGCGCATGAGTACAGGGTCGCTGGAGTCCACCAGCCTTGCGAACAGGCCGCCCACGTCAGCCGCGCAACTGTTTGAGCTTGCGGTACAGCGTGGCGCGGCTGATACCCAGTGCCTCGGCAGCGGCAGAAACGTTGCCTTGGTGACGCGCCAGCGCACCGCGGATCTGTTCCAGTTCGGTGTCCTTGAGGCTGCCGGAAGGCGCCGTGCTGCTGGCCAGTTCGTGCAGCAGGCAGTCGGTGAGGTGGTCGAGGGTCAGCACCTGCTCGCCGTCCTCACGCATGGCCAGTGCGGTGCGCACCACCATTTCCAGCTGACGGATGTTGCCAGGCCAGTCGAAGCCTTCGAGTAATGCGCTCAGCGCAGGGTCGAGGGTAACGCCGCGGGCTTCGGACTTGTCCAGCAGGCCCTGGATGATCGCAGCCAGATCATCGCGCTCGCGCAATGCCGGCAGGCGCAGCGACACGCCGTTGACCCGGTAGTACAGGTCTTCACGGAAGTGTTGTTCCTGCATGAGGCGCTTGAGGTCACGGTGGGTGGCGCAGATCAGCGCCACGTCGATGTCTTGTTCGTCACCTGCGCCCAATGGCGCTACGCGACGCTCCTGCAATACCCGCAACAGGCGCGCCTGCAAGGCCAGCGGCATGTCGCCGATCTCGTCGAGGAACAGCGTGCCGCCGTGGGCCTGCATCAACCGCCCGACCATGCCACCCCGGCGTGAACCGGTGAAAGCGCCCTCGCGGTAGCCGAACAGCTCGGACTCGATCAGCCCTTCGGGGATTGCCGCGCAGTTGACTGCCACGAACGGTTTATCTGCCCGGGGACTGGCCTGGTGTAAAGCACGCGCAACGACTTCCTTGCCGGTACCGGTTTCGCCCAGCAGCAGCACTGGCAGGCCATTGCCCAGCCCCTGGCGGGCCATGCGCAGGTTGCGCGCCAGGCGTGGGTCGCCACCGGCCAGCGCGTCCAGTGCCGGCGACTGCTTGCTCGACGCCGGTTTGCTCACCGGCGTGCTGCCGTTGACCCGCCCATGGCGTGGCAGCTGCAAGGCGCGGAAGTAAAACTCGCCTTTGGCGGTTTGCACACTGCTCACCCCGCCTTGCCATAGGCGGGCAATGAAGGCTGGCGAGCGTTCGCCCAACAGGTCAGTGCTACGCCGGCCGATCAGTTCATGGCGCGGCACCTGCAGCAGCTGGCAGGCACTTTCGTTTGCCGCCAGCACTTCACCGTCCAGGCTCAGCGCCAGCAGGCCATGCCAGGCACTGTTGAGGTACTGCGGGCGGCTGTGGAAGGCCAGCACCAGTTGTTCCGGATGGCACAGGCCGAACAGGCGGCTTTCGATGTTGCCGGCCGCCAGCATCAGTGTTGTCAGGCTGTCCTGTGGTTGCGCCATCACCCCTTCACGGGTGATGTCGAGCACACCGATCACCTCGCCACGCGGGTCGCGCAGGGGGACGGAGGTGCAAGAGAACGGGCTGAGGCGGTCGAGGTAATGTTCGCCGCAGTTGATCAATGTCGGGCGGCCTTCCACCACGGCGGTGCCGATGGCATTGGTGCCGCGCAGCGATTCGCTCCAGCAACTGCCCGGGTGCAGGTCGCGCAGGCCCTCGCGGCTGAGTACATGCGTCTGCCCCTCGATGGCCAGCACGTTGGCCTGGGCATCGCCGAGGATGACGATGCCCGCCTTGCCCTGGCGTGCGACCAGGTAATCCAGTTCCGGGGTAACGGCATCGACCAGCAGGCGGTTGCGCTCCAGCAGTATGCGCAGGTCATGGCCCTGCTCCAGGCCCAGGCCAACCTGTTCGCCTTGCAGGCAATCCAGGCCATGGCCAAGGCTGCGCCGCCAGGAGGCGTCGATCTCGTCGCGCAGCATGCCCAACGGCAGTTCGCCATCGCTGGCCAGTCTGAGGCGGGCCTGGCGGGATTCATGCAGCGGGTCGTGGGCGTTTGTTATTAGTTGTCGCGCCATTTTCTACTCCGGCTGTGCTCCGCAAGGTGGCGGGGTACGGGCTTGGGAATTTTCCGCAGTGTGCGGGAGAAATGGCGGGGCGTCATCTGGTTGATGGATCGCGTAGTGGCTGGGGGTGTATGGCTTGGGTTCTGGGTGGGGCTGACATCGAGCGCCGCCCGCGCGGCGCTTCGCGGGGCAAGCCCGCTCCCACATCTGTTTCGGGCCAATCACTGCTGTGAGTTCACCGCTGCCCGCCCTGTTTATTCCATTCGATATCGGCTGCGCCCCTGCTTTTCATCAATTTCCAGCCATACACCCAGGGTGCGCGCGCCAGAGGCACAGGCATAATTGGCCCGAAACAAATGTGGGAGCGGGCTTGCCCCGCGAAGCGCCGCGCGGGCGGCGCTCGATCTCACAGGCGCCGTATCTCTATCGCCAGGCGCTTAGACCGACACCACCTTCCCCCGCCCGGCCAGTTGCTGCCTCTCCACACCATCCAGCAACGCCTCCACCACCGCCTTGGCCGAATCCAGCCCATGGTCATTGCTCAACAACAAATCACGGCAGGTCCCCTTGGCCAGCTCCAGCGCCTTGAGGTTGGTTGCAAGCGCCGGGAGCCGCCACAAATCGCTACCAAACGAAAGGGTGACGGCTGTATGCAGGTTGGTCAACCGGGAATCAAGGAAACCGGCGCGCACGGAGGCGCCCCACGCACAGCCGCCATAAAACGAAACAGCCGGGCACAAAAAAAGCGCCAACTGTATCGCAGAGCGGGCGCTTGTGCGCCTTGATTGAGCGCGGGATACCAAATCCGGAAGGCCAACCCAAAACTCTGGTTATCTACCAAGAACAAACCGCCTATTTTAAGGGCGCCTTACCTCTACAGCCCGGACTATTAACTTATTAAAAGAGCGCTCATAAACTTTTCTTGACGCACCGTAATACTCATCGAAATCGACCCCTGCCTGCCAGGTTTGGGATTGCCTTCTGCGGACTTCAAACACCTGCGCCGGGCTCTTATGGAGATTTTCTCGCTCCTTAGAAAATCTTTCTGCCACAGAACGACGCCTCGAAAAATAAAACCCAGCTCCGTCCAGGTCGTTCCCACCGATTTGAGGCTTAATGCCAGCTTCCAGCGAGTTCTTAAACTTTTCAACAGAACCGTGATAACCTTCAAATACAGTGCCGTCGAGACTAGCCCGCGGATTGGCCCGAGGACTACCGGTTGGTGAGGTTATCACGTTGTTAGTGCCAGGCCCTTTGGTGACGGCGACACTGACCTCTCCATTGTACGCAACATTATTCGAGGGCTTTGACTTCGACTTGCCTCGAACAAAATTGAAGAAACGCGAGAATAGCTTTCCTATAGAAAAATGTCCGCTCGGATCTTGCAGGTTTATTGGATCACCTAAACAATAAGCATAAGAATTCAAACCACCGCGCGCAAATGGACTCATATTATCTGCAGAAACGAAACGCATCATGGCCGGACTGAAACCCCTATAGCCTTTCCCTAACAGATAGTTCTGCGTCATCAAATCTGGACGCTCACCATTAAAACCAAGGATGCTATTCGACCGGCTTGTTGCAGCATTGAAACCATAGGCAGAATATTGAGTGGTTTTCAACAGCGAGCCAACCAAAAATGTATTCAGCACTGACCCCTGCTGATCGCCCGCCAACAATACGGCAGAACATTCACCACCTTCACGGCGGTGTTGCGCCACTATCTGACCTCCCCCTTGAATAATTGAAACACCCGAGGCGCCCTGTAGTTCTGTAGACAATCGATTATTGCAGTAAAAAGATTGCAGCACACCGGCCTGCGGCTTTGCTTTATTACCTGTACCCGCTGGCCAACTACTCACTGATCTGACTGGTCCATATGACATAAAAGCGCTCCACTCTGAATTTCTGTCGCTTCAGTCTCTCAATTCAGATTCAGATCGCATACTGGTAAAAATGATAGTTTTACCCTGTCGCTAACTGTTCAATCCCTGAGACCCATGACGTACCGTAGAGAAGGCTATGGCAGTAGTGATTCAGGAAGCCAAACCTGCCACAACCGCCGCTCAATCCCCTGCGCCAGCAAATACCCCACCGCCGTCGACTGTACCCTTCGCTATATTGCAAAAGCGAATCAAGGGGTTTGCATGCGTGTGGTGACACACGCTTGACGAGCTGCAAGAAATCACTGGTTATGACGAAGGGCACCCGCGGGATGGCTTGGTGCAGTGCATGGCTAACCTGATCAGCGACTTCGATAAAAAGCACTTTCCCACCCCCGACGCCACCGGTGTCGAAGTGCTGCGTTCCCTGATGGAAGAGCACGGGGTCAGCCAGCGCGACCTTCCCGAGATCGGCAGCCAGTCGACCGTCGCCCAGCTGTTGTCGGGCAAGCGCAAACTCAACATTTGCCAGATCCGGGCGCTGGCCGACCGCTTTTGTGTGAACCCGAATGTGTTCCTTGGCTGACGTGGTCGCCACCGTCGGTGACCACCGACTCACTGACGATTACCTCTCGTGTACAGCCCCCATCCGCAGCAGCTTCCCTGGGTCTCGGGTTCGGTCTTGCGCCAAGTCCAAGTCGTTGCAGCGCAGTGATGAAAATAATATGTCGCCTGCACCGGCCTCTTCGCGGGCGCGCCCGCTCCCACAGGTCCTGTGCTGGCTGCAAGTTAGCGCTAAACCTGTGAGGGCGGCGGTGCGGTGATCTAATTCACCCGCGAAGAGGCCTTTGAGGTCAGGCGCCCGGCGTCAGCTTCCCCCGCCCGGCCAGTTGCTGCCTCTCAACCCCATCCAGCAACGCCTCCACCACCGCCTTGGCCGAATCCAGCCCATGGTCATTGCTCAACAACAGATCACGGCAGGTCCCCTTGGCCAGCTCCAGCGCCTTGAGGTTGGTCGCAAACGCGCCTTTCAGCAGCGTGGACAAATGCACCAGCGCATCTTCGTAGTCCACCCCCGAGCGCACGGCAAACAACGGCGGATGGCTGCATTCACAGGTAGAGAAACTGGAGGCCGCCGTGGTGGCGCGTACGGGAGGATCAGGTAAGCCTTTTGTCATTGTGTCGCTCCTTGATTCACGGGAGCCGCCACACAACGTGACCAAACGAATGGGTGGCGACTGTACGCGGGTTGGTCAACCGGGAATCAAGGAAACCGGCGCGCACGGAGGCGCCCCACGCACAGCCGCCATAAAACGAAACAGCCGGGCACAAAAAAGCGCCAACTGTATCGCAGAGCGGGCGCTTGTGCGCCTTGATGATTGCGGGTGACCAAACCCGGCTGCTGGACTTACAGCAGCGGGCAAAGATTACTGGTGTCGGGGAGGCGTTTCAAGCGCGGGGCATGAGCAGTAACACTTCTCTCGCCGGACTTCACTTCCTCACCCGCTGACGCGGTCGATGCTGGGGGAAATGGCTGGGCGTCATCTGGTTGATGGATCGGGGGATGTCTGGGGGTGTATGGCTCAAGCTTTGGGTTGGGGCTGACATCGAGCGCCGCCCGCGCGGCGCATCGCGGATAAATCCGCTCCTACATTTGTTGCAACGTGGCCATGCCTGTCAGGCCATGGTTGTCAGCCGGTTTGCAAGACTCAAGACCTGCACCAGGGCAGGCGACCATGGCGTAACAGGTTCGGCACGTTGCAACAAATGTAGGAGCGGATTTATCCGCGATGCGCCGCGCGGGCGGCGCTCGATCTCACAGGCACCAGATACCTCAAGCCAACCACCCAAGCCATTCACTGCGGCTGATTCTGGCTCAGATACTTGTCCACCGCAGCCTGCCCCGCCCCCGCATCCCCCGCCACCTGCCACAACCGCCGCTCGATCCCCTGCGCCAGCAAATGCCCCACCGCCGACTCGATCGCCGACAGCACGCACAGCTGCGCCGGTTCATTAGTGGTGTACCCCACCTCAGCCTCCAGCAGCTTCTTGAACTCGATGAACTTGAACACCCCGGCACTGCGGCCGACCGAGTAGATGGTCTTGCTGGTCATCACGTTGGCCAGCACCTGCCCGGTGCGCACGTCCACCGCGCGCAGGTTCACGGTCACCTGGTCGACGCGGTACTCGCGGGAGATGTCTATCCCCAGGTAACGGGCACCCTCGCCGCCGCTGCGCACGTTGGTGTCATAGGCGATGATGCCGCCCTCCAGCATCAGGTTGGCAGCCTGCAGCGGGGGCAACTCGCCCATGATGTTTTCCGCCACATCAGGCTTTTTCTGCGAAGCACGGATGATCTTGCGCTCGGTCAGCAGGTTTTGCAGGCCTTCACGCTCCAGCACCACGAACCAGCCGCTGGCACTCAGGGCGTCCATCAGCATGCTGGCCGCACCCTGGGTAACGCTGGTGGAAAACGAGCTGGCCGGGGTCGGCTTGTACTGCCCGGTCTGGTCGCGGAAGCCGTACACCACAGCCATCAGCCGGCCCTTGGGCCGGGGCATGTTGATCAGGTCGTAGTAGGTCGAGGCCCGAGGGGTCAGGGTCGGGGTTTCCGAGTCCTGTTCGGCCGACATGGGTTCGCGCAGGCTGCAACCACTTTGCAGGCCCAGGGCGGTGAGGATCAGCAGCGTGCTCAGCAGACGTTTCATGGTGTTCTCTCCCCAACATAAAAGCCCTTCCCTCTCAGGGGTTCAGGCCGCTGACCTCAATGATCGAAATTTCTCCAGTGGCACGATCGGTAACCTTGATGCTCAAGGCCCCGGAATCGTCGATGACGTCGATGAGAAACGCATCGGTCGCCATGCTGCCGGTGCTGCCGTTACTGATGTTGTCCAGCAATTGCGACAACATCCGCGACTCCAGCTGGTTGCTGAAGCGCTCCAGGGCCGTGGTACCGGTAAAGGCCGAGGCACGGTCCTTGAGGTCGGGGTCGTCGTAGTCGTTCTGCGCCTGGGCGTTGTTCAGCAGCCAAGTGCCATTCAACGGGTTGCCGCCAAACGCCGGGTTGACCGGGGTGTACACCAGCTCGGTGGCCTGGGCAGCACAAGCGCTGGCCAGCAGGCAGGCGGCGATGCAACGGGGTATGCGGTGGTTCATAGCTCGTCCCTCTCCAAGTCGGTGGTGTCCTGCAGCAGGCGTTGCAGCTTGCGTTGAATGATTTGCTGCTTGACCAGGTCCGCCGCTGCGACGGCCTCGTCTTTGAGTTCAGTGGTGTTCGGTGGCAGGAAGCGCCGGTACAGCACCTCGCGGTCGAACTCCACCGTGACCAGGCTGCCCCAGCGGGCATCCGGGCGCTCGCGCACCACCAGGTTGAAGTCCAGACGGCTGGTGGCGCGCAGGCGGTCGGCGAAGTAGTAGTAAAAGTCGTGACCGATGTGCGAGATGGTGTTGTCGACGATAAAACCCTGCATCTCGTCTTCCTCACCGGCCTTGGCCGACGTGGCCAGCACGGCCAGCACGGCCAGCAACAGCAGGCCCAGGTACAGCGCGGCCAGGCGGTTCATGGTGTGTCTCCCGGGCCGCTGTGGGTTTGTGCGCCGGCGGCGCTTTCGGTAAACGCCTGCTCGGCGACAAACTGCCAGTCGCTGTAGTGCTCCAGCCCCTCGAACCCGCTCCATTCGGTGCGAAAGCCACTGCGCTTGAACGGGGTTTGGTCCGAGCGGCTGTACACACCGGTGATGCGGCCGTCGATTGAGCGCAGCAGGCCCCACTCGTCGCTGTTGCTGATCGGGTCGGGGTACAGCCGGCGAATGTGCCGCTGGGCCTGCGGGAAGCGGTTGTCCTGCAGCAGGTCGGCAAGCGCCTGCGGGTACTGGGCCAGCCCCGGCGAGGCGCGGTAGTAGCTGCGCAGGGCCTGGGCATACTGGCTGCCGACCCACAGCAGCTGGCGTTCGCGGTCGCGCTGGGCGGCGCTGGCCCAGATGGTGCCGGTGGCGGCCAGGGCCACGCTGCTGACCGCAATCAACAGCAACACGCCCAGGTAGGTGAAGCCGCCGTCGGCCTTACCATTCAGCGAAGAGGCTGCCATCACGCGCCCTCCCTGTAGCACCGCTCTTGATATCAGCCACGCCGCCGGCCACGCCTTCAGGCGGCGGCACCAACTGCCAGGCATCGCTGCGCTCGGTGATTGGGTCGATCGGGGTATTGCGCAGGTAACGCAACTCGACCAGCTGTTCCAGCGAGTCGGGGTAGTGCCCGGTGTCGCCGTAGAAGTGGTCCAGCGACTCGCGCAGCACTGCCAGGCTCTGGCGCAAGGTGGCTTCGCGGGAGCTTTCCAGGCTGTTGAAGTAGCGCGGCATGGCGATGGTCATCAGCGTCGCGATGATCGCCATCACCACCAGCAGTTCGATCAGGGTGAAGCCTTTGCTGCGTTTCATGGCTGTCACCATTGCCCGTAGGGGATGTTGTTCAGGCCTTTGCCGCGGGCCTTGGAATACACATCGAATACGTCCTCGCCTTCGCGCGGGCTGTCGGGGCTGCTGTCGTAGGCGCGCAGGCCCCAGCCACCCTGGTCTTCGTCTTTGGCCGCCAGCAGCGGGTCGTGCGGGATGCGCCGCAGGAAGTAGAACTTGGCGCCTTTGGCGCTGCGCACATCACGCACGCCTTCCACCAGCACCTGCAGGTTCGGCGGGTAGCCGCTGGCATCCAGGCGCTTCTCGATGTAGCCGGCGTCGAAGGCGCGCTTGTAGGTGTCGATGGCGTCGCGAATCTGGTACAGCGCCTCGCGCAACTGCTGCTCTTTACCGCGGCGTACCACGGTTTCGGTCAGCGGCGCGGCCATGCTGGCCAGCAGGCCGAGCAATGCCAGGGTCAGCACCACCTCGATCAGGCTGAAGCCGTGCGTGTGGCGTCGGGCTTTCATGGCCGTGGGCTCCCGTTGACCGGGGCGACCGCCATCTGGCTATCCACAACCGGGGCGTCGGTGGTTGGCGCGTTGCCAGGTACGTCGATCGGTGGCAGCGGCGCCATCTGCCGTACCTGCATGGCCGACTCGGTGCCGGTGGCGAACTCCATGTCCGACGGGCTTTGGTAAGGCAGGTTGCGCACGATGCGCGGGGTAATTGCCAGCACCAACTCGCTCTTGCTCATGTCGTCCTTGTTGCTGCCGAACAACCGGCCCAGGCCAGGAATGTCGCCAAGGCCAGGAATCTTGTTGCCGCTGGCGTTGTGGTCGTTGCGCACCAGGCCGGCCAGCACCTGGGTTTCGCCATCGTGCAGGCGCAGGCTGGTCTGCGCGTTGCGGGTGTCGACCTGAACCGGGATGGTGCCCTGGCGGGTGGCTTCCAGCGGCGTGGCGTTACTGACCTCGAGCGCCACCTTGATCGCCACTTCGTTGTTCAGGTGCACGGTCGGTTGCACTTCAAGCTTCAGACCGACGTCCAGGTAAGTGACGCTTTCGGTGATCACGGGGCCCTGGGTGGACGGCACCGAGGTGGCGCTGATGATCGGGACCCGCTGGCCGATATGGATGCGCGCCTGCTCGCGGTTGCTGACGCGGATTACCGGGCTGGCCAACGTGTTGATGTCCTTGTCCTGGGCGTTGATCTTGGCCTGCGGTGCCGGCGCAATGCTGATGCGGCTGGAGTTGATGCCGCGCAGCTGGTCGAGCACGCTGACCGGGTTGCCATCGTCGCTCAGCACACCGAACGTGTTTGGCCATTGCAGGCCCAGGTCGAGAATGCGCGAGGTGGCCACTTCCATTACCTCCACTTCCAGCACCACCTCGGGGTTGGACTGGTCCTGCGACTGCAGCAGCTTCTCGGCCATGCGCACGGCATCCGGGGTGTCGCGCATGGTCAAGGTGTTAAGGCGCTCGTCAACGAACACGTCGCGGGTCTTGAGCATGGTCTTGACCATGTTCAGGGCGGTGTTGGCGTCGATGCTGGTCAGGTAGAAGGTGCGCATGACCAGTTCCTGGTAGTCCTTGGTCTTTTGCGGCGAGTCGGGGTAGATCATCAGGGTATTGTCGTTGACGATCTTCTGGCGCAGCTGGTTCTGCTCCAGCAGCAGCGCCACGGCGTCCTCGATGCGTACTTCACGCACGAAGATGGTGGCTTTCATGTCCGGGCGCAGGTCCTTGTCGAAAATGAAGTTGATGCCGGCCACCTGCGACAGCACTTCGAAGATGGTCTTCAGGTTGGCGTCGCGAAACTCCAGGGTCACCGGCCGCTCCAGCTTGCTGCGCAACTGCGGGAATGGCTGCGCGGTGCGCGCCTGGACGTTTTCGATGTCGCTGCGCAGGGTCATGCCTTTCTGGTTCTGCGGGTCCAGGCGCAGCACTTCGCGCATGTAGCGCTCGGCACCGAACAGGTCGCCCTGGCGCAGCGCCGCCTGGCCCAGGGCCACGCGCTCGTCGAGGGTGCGGATCAGTTCCAGCTGGCGGATACCCTCCTGGGCGCGGCGGTTGTTCGGCTCCAGGGTCAGCACCCGGCCATAGCCCATGCGGGCGCTGGCGAAATCATGGCGGACGCGGTCGGCATCGGCCTGGCTGATCAGCGCCTCGACGGCGGCCTGGCGGCTGTGGGCCAGGGCGATGTTCAGTTCGGTGTCGCGCGGGTCATCGCGCAGGGCCTCTTCCAGACGGGCGATGCCGGCCTCGTACTGGCCTTCCTTCATCAGCTGGTCGCTGTCCTCGCGTACGGCACTGGAGCCGCAACCGGCGATGGCCACGCACAGCGCCACCAGCAGGAACGGAGCAGGTTTGCACAGCTTTGACGACTTCATGGTGCGCTCCCTACAGACAAAGTCTGCGACTGATGCAAAGGCAGGTAGACCAGGTTCAACTCGCTGGCCGAGACATGGTCGAGGCGATAGGTGTCTTCGATGACGTCGCCCTGGCGCACGACGTAAAGCTTTTCGCCGTTCTGCAGAAAGATCTGCAGGTCGTCGCGTTCGCCCATGCGGCCGATGAACTGGAACGGCAAGGCAGGGGCGGTGGGTACCGGGGCTGCGACCGGGGCGGTGACAACGGGTTGTTCGGTGACGGTGGCCAGGGCTTGGGGTTTGGCCCATTGCTGGGTTGGGAACAGGTCGCGGGAGGCCTGTTCGGGCCTATTCGCGGGTGAACCCGCTCCCACAGGTTTGGCGGTTTGCACTGCCCCTGTGGGAGCGGGTTTACCCGCGAAGGCCGCGACGCCGTCGTCCTGCCCAAACCAATGGTCCGGCGCCCAGGCCAACACCGCACTCACGCCGAGGAAACCGGCCCAGATGACTGCACGTTGTGTGTTCATCATGACCTCGACAGGTAAAGGGTCATGCGCAGGCGGGCGTTCAGCTCGCTGTCGCCGATGCGTTTGCGTTGCAGCTCAAGGTCTTCCAGCACCAGGGTCGGCAGTTGCTTGAGCAGGCCCTTGAGGAAGCCGCGAATCTGCGGATAGCTGCCGCGTACCGGCAGCACGATCTGGTAGCGCGCCAGCTGGGTCTTGGGGTCGACGCCCAGGGCATACTCACCACGGGCCAGGCTGATGTGCTCGGCGCTGGCCAGGTGATACAGGCGTTCGATCAGCGCGCTGGCCTGGGGCTGGCCCGGCAACTGCTGGCGCAGGCTGTCCAGCGCCTGTTGCTCGGGTTTGACGGCAATCTTCAGCTCGCCGCGCTTGACCCGCTGCACCTGCACGCTGGCGTCCGCTTCGGTGGCACGCAGCTCACGCACGTTCTGCCACTGCGGCAGCACCCCGGCAGCCATCACGCCCATTGCCAGCAAACCGACGGCGACTGCCGCCAGGCCGACCGGGCCGACACGGCGCAGGCGTTCCTGAAGGATCAGGCTGTTCAGCGATTCAAGGGCGCGCATGGCCGGTCTCCCAGGTCGCAGTGAGGGTAAAGCGCACCGGGTGCTCGGGCTGCGCTGCCAGCACCTCGTGGTTGAGCAACGACACATCGCTGAGCTCGTCACTGGCGTCCAGCCGCTGGTGGTACTGCAGCATCGCTTCCAGGTTGCGCGCCTCGGCGGTAATGCGGACCTGGCCCTTGCGCGCGTCCGGGGTCAGGCCAAGCAGCGCAACGTCGTCCTGAGGCATGGCTTCGAGCATGGCGAACAGCTGTTGCCAAGGCCGTTGCAACTGCTGCGAAACGTTTTGCATCTGTGCCAGGCGCTCGGCCTGCTCACGGCTGGCGGCGCTGCTCAACGGCGCTGCAGTGGCCGGGCGGCGGCCCAGTTGCAGCTCCAGGCTGTGCACGCTGGCCTCCAGGTCGACCTGTTCGGCCTGCAAGTGTTGTTGCAGCAGCACCAGGCCGGCGACCACGGCGCTACCCAGGGCGAGCAGCGACCAGGCCAACGGGCTGCTGCGCCGGGGCTGGAATTCCAGGTCGAGGCGGCGCATGTCAGGCCACCGCCCGCCACATGGCGCACAGCGGGTCGGCTTCGCTGGCCGGCTGGCACAGCTGCACCGCCGCCAGTTGCGGCACGTCGCCCCGGCCCGGGGCATGCAGGTAGACCCGTGGCAGGTGCTCGCCGTACAGCTCGCAGGTGCGCTCGATCAAGGCCTGCAGGGCCTGGTCGCTGTCGGCGCAGCCCTGCGCCAGCACTTGCTGCCAGGCGCCACCGGCGGCCAGCAGCAACACGCTGCGGCGTGGCTCGGCCAGCACGAACAGGAAGTCGCCCTGCTCCAGCTGGGCCGAGCAGCGGTTGTAGGCGGCCATCAGGTACGGCTGCACCGAGCGCAGGTTCAGGCGGCTTTCCCGGCCCAGTGCCTGCAGCCGTTGCAGCAGCGCTTCGGGAAGCGCCGTGGCGATGCGCGCGGCGCCGGCAGGCTCTGGCGACAGCACGATGCGCCAGTCGTCCAGCGGCTGCCCATACAGGTTTTCGAAGCAGGCCCGGGCGTAGGCATCCAGCTCACGCGGGTGGCCGATGGCATCGCTCCAGGGCACCAGGCAGAAGCGGCTGTAACGGGCCGACAGCAGCACGCGCAACTGGGCACCGCGTACGGCATGCTCGGCCAGCAATGCGGCCAGTGCATCCACGGCGGCTTCCCAGGCCGGTTGTGCGGCATCGCAGCTCAACGCGCGGCTGCCCAGCCATTGGTGGTTGTTCTTGTGCCAGCGACCCAGGCCGACACCTTCGGCGCCGAGTACTGCGCAGTAACGGTCAGATGAATGTGACACGGTTGATCTCCTCAAGGGTGGTGCGGCCATCACGGACCAGGTCCAGGGCCGAGGCCCGCAGCAGGCGCAGGCCGCGCTGGCAGGCGGTTGTCTTGATCTGCGACAGGGGGCGGCGCTCGACGATCATCTGCCGCAGGTCGTCGTCCAGGTGCAGCAGTTCGGCGATGGCACTGCGCCCGCGGTAGCCGCTGCCACGGCACTGGCCGCAACCCTGGGCGCGGACGAACTTCCAGCCCGCCACGCCTTCGCGGGTCAGGCCCGAGCCGAACAGGGTGTCGTCGTCGTGTTCGCAAGGCGTGGCGCAGTGCGGGCAGGCCAGGCGGATCAAGCGCTGGGCCAGCACCGCGTTCAGGGCAGACACGAAGCTGTAGGGGTCGACCTGCATCTGGCTGAAGCGGCCGATTACATCGAACACGTTGTTGGCGTGGATGGTGGTGAACACCAGGTGGCCGGTAAGCGCCGACTGCACGGCAATCTGCGCGGTGTCCGGGTCGCGAATCTCACCGACCAGGATCTTGTCCGGGTCATGGCGCAGGATCGAACGCAGGCCGCGGGCGAAGGTCAGGCCCTTCTTCTCGTTGACCGGGATTTGCAGCACGCCGGGTAGCTGGTACTCGACCGGGTCTTCGATGGTGATGATCTTGTCCACGCCGTGGTTGATCTCGCTGATCATGGCGTACAGGGTGGTGGTCTTGCCGCTGCCGGTGGGGCCGGTGACCAGGATCATGCCGTAGGGCTCGGCGGCCAGCCGGCGCAGGGCGCGCAGCGTCTCGTCGGCAAAGCCCAGGGCCTGCAGCTGCACGCCGCTGACCCGGTCGGACAGGTCCTGCTTGTCGAGCACGCGCAGCACCGCGTCTTCACCGAAGATGCTGGGCATGATCGACACCCGGAAGTCGATTTGCCGGTCGCCCACGGCGACCTTGAAACGGCCGTCCTGGGGTACGCGTTTCTCGCCGATGTCCAGCTCGGCCATGACCTTGATGCGCGAGATCACCTGGTCGGCGAAGGCGCTGCCGCTGGCCTTGCCGGCGCCGTTGAGCACACCATCGATGCGGTACTTGATGGTCAGGCCCTGGCCGGTCATGCCCAGGTGAATGTCGCTGGCGTGCAGCTTGAGGGCGTCGTACAGGGTGGAGTTGACCAACTTGACCACGCGGCTCTGGTCTTCGCTGATGCTGGCCAGCGACAGGCGTTGCAGCGGGTCGCTTTCGCTGCTGGCCTCGGCGTCGTGGTCAAGGGCGTCGACGGCGTGGAAGCTTTCTTCGTGGCGGGCCAGGAAGGTGGCCAGTTCGGCGGCGTGGGCCAGGTACAGCGGCGCGCCTTGCAGCACGTCGTCGATCCAGGCCAGGCGGGCATGGTCGAACGGGTCGGCGAATACGCCGAGCAGTTGGCCGCCCTGCTCGATCACTGCGAATTCGCGCTTCAGGCACATGGCCAGGCTGACCTTGTCGAAGCGTGGGCTGCTGGCCAGCAGGGTGTGGCTGTCCAGCACCGGGTAGTGCAGGGTCAGGGCCAGGCGTTGGGTGAAGGTGGCCGGGGTGTCGCAGGCCAGGCGTTCCAGGCAGTTGAGCAGGCGCTCGTCGCTGGCTTGCAGGCGGGCCTGGGCCAGGAGGTCGCGGGGGTAGGCTTGAAGTTGTTTTGCCTGCCCAGGCCCAATCGCCGGCAAGCCAGCTCCCACAGGTACGCCACAGGTCTGAGGGCTGCATACATCCTGTGGGAGCTGGCTTGCCGGCGATTGGGCCGTAACAGTTGCATCGAGTACTTCTGGCATGGCCTGCGACTCCGCTCAGGGGCACGTCGCAGGCTGGCTCGGCCAGGGGTGCGGGCGCCGCTATTCCCCTGTGAGCAGTTGATCGTCGTCGGGCCCTGGCGGCTTGGCGCCATTACGGCGGCGGTCGGCCAATACCCAGCTTCCATCGTACAACTGCAGGGGGAACGATTCGTTCCTGTTCTGGCGTCGTTCGACGAACCCTTCTGCCGGGTTGTCCGTGGCCCTGCGCCGGCGCTCGATGCCCATCAGGTCGAAGATTGCACGGGCCAGTTCCGCCAACGGGAACGGCTTGAACAGGACATGGCTCACACCCAGTTCGGCGGCCCGCTCACGCACCTCGACGGTGGGGTGGGCGGTAATCAGCACGAAGTGGCACTGCCTGTTCTTGCGTACAGCCTCCAGCACCTTAAAACCTTCCATGTCGGGCAAGCGGTAATCCAGCACGACTACTTGCGGTGCCAGGCTTACAGCCTGATCGATACCACTGGCACCGTCGTGGGCAACATGAACTTCCAGGCCTTGCGCCTGCAGGTACGCTTGCAGGTTCTGCGCAAGAGTCTGTTCGTCATCGACTACCAATACTCTGTTCACCAAGGTCGACTCCCTAGAACTGCCCGGTTACCCGGTCTGCGAAGTGCGCCCTTGTACAGGCTTGAGCAGGCTTCGTGCCAGGCGTGAATAGTCATGTTGCACCACTGTAACTTACTGATTTTATTGGGGTGCCGGCCAGCACCGGAAAACTATTGGGCAGGCACACCCCGCCGGTTCCCCACATGCGGGGAAAATGATGGCACATTGCCAAACACCGATTCCCCAGCTTTGGGGGCAACCCCATCAGGCGCTTCAGTCAGCGACCTCCACTGTAGCGGATTCGCGCAAACGTTGGCGCACGAATTGACGCGCCTGCGCTTGTGTTTGACTGATGAGCAAGGCCCTGGCCAACACCAGGCCCTGTTCGCGTATGACCGAAGGGTTATCACTTTGGTTCTGCGCTCCTTGCAGCCTTACTCGGTTGGCATCATAAAACGCCTCCACCTGGGCCTGGCTCGGCGCGTCGACTGCGCTGAGCCGGGCATACACCTGCTGCGCCGCCATCTCGCGCCGGGTGTATTCAGTGTACTGCGCCCGATCGAAGCCCGCCTCTGCCAGACGCTGCTCGAAAATGGCCGGGCTGCCAAAGGCGGTTTCCACCTCACCGACGTGCGCCGCTACCTGCTCATCGCTGATGGCGATGCCTTGGCGTTGCGCTTCCTGCCACAGCAGTTCCTTGTCGATCAGCTCGTTCAGCGCCTGATCGCGCAGGCGCTTGTACAGGCTCGGGTTGCGGATACTGGTCAGCGCACGGCCCTGGGCATTCAGGTACTCGGCAAAATAGCGCTCCAGGCGCATCAGCTCGATCTCAACGCCATTGACCCGGGCGGCAGGCACGTCAGCCCAGCTTACCCGCGCCATCACCAGCAACAGGCACAACAATACAATACGCATGGCAACCTCCGTTCAAGGGCTGTCCGCTACTGGCCGGTAGGGGCTAACCGAGGTGAACTGCGGCCCCGGCAGGGCCACCGCCACCACATGCGCCCCGGCCATGCCCTGGCGGCGACCGGGGCCGAAGCCCAGTGCCGGGGTCAGGCCGGTGGACACATCGTGCAAGCCTTCCAGTGCGGCGATCAGTTGCTCGCGGCTGGCGTCGCGGCCAATCTGTTTCAGTGCTTCGCTCAACAGCCGCAGGGCGCACAGGGTATTGACCTGCAGCGACGCCTGGCGTGGGTCAAGGCCCTGACGCTGTTGCAGCCCGGCCAGGGTTGCCAGGCCTTGCGCGGTCCAGTCCTCCGGCACATACGGGTAAGCCAGGAACAGCCGTTGCGACCACTGTTCCGGCAGCCGCGCCACAGCCCCGGCTACCTGGCTGGAGGCGGCGAACAGGTAAGGTTGGCGGCCCGCCACCTGCAACGCCGTGGCCAGCTCGGCAAAGGCCTGGGCGCGGCCAAGGAAGACAATACCCTGCCCGCCCACAGCCTGGCCGTCGAAGGCCTGGATCGCGGGCGGTGTCCACCCCTGCTGCTGCAAACGTTCGCGCAGCTGCTCGGCCAAAGCTGCCTGTTCATTGCCGGCATACACCACGCGCAGGTCGCCGGGGGCCAGGCCCAACGCCGTGCGAGCATGGCCGGCCAGGCTCAGCAACTGCTCGGGCAGGCCGGGTAGCGGGTCGAAAATCTGCGTACTGCCGCCACTGCGCGGTGTGCTGCCAATCAGCGGTACGTTCTGCGGCGCCAGCAAGGCAGCCAGGCGCTGGTCGAGCATCGGCGCCAGTGGCGCGATCAGGGCGAATACCCGCTCCTGCTCCAGTAACTGCCGCATGGCGCGTTCGGCGCTGGCCGGGTCGGGACCTGGGTCGAGCACCACCAGCTCCAGGCGCCGGCCGTGGATCCCGCCTTGCTGGTTGAGTTGCGCCAGGCCATCTTCCAGCACCGCACGGATCACCTGCCCGGCTTCGGCAAGCGGGCCGCTGGCGGGGATCAACGTGCCCAGGCGCAGCACGCCTTCCTCTACGCCGGGGTCGCGTTCCTGGGCCAGACGCTTGAGGTAGGCGGTGAGATTGCGCTGGTCGGCCAGGGTCAGCTCGAAGCGTGGCATGGCCGGGTCCAGGCGGTTGCCGGCAGGGTCGACGCCCTGCTGGACGGCCCGGGCCAGGCTGCTGTCGGTGTAGGCCGGGTAACGGCGCCCATTGACCTCGCGTTTGCCCTGGCCGATTGCCAGGCGTTGCCAGTCGAGGCTGGGCGGGCGCACGCCGCCCTCGGCCCGGCCGCGGCCATCGCTGCCGTGGCAGCTGGCACAGGGCAGTACGCTGGCGGGGACGCGCATGTCGCTGGCGCCGACCCGGGCCTGCAGTTGTGCGTCGCTGTTGGACAGGCCTTCGCGGTAGAGGCGCTTGCCGGCTTGTTCGTGGTCGGTGAGTTCAAGGGCGAATGCCGAAGTGCCTAGTACCAGGCTAGTGAGCAGGGCCAGTATTGCCCAGATGCCTTTTTTAGCCTGTTCGGGCCTCATCGCCGGCAAGCCAGCTCCCACAGGGGTATCACAACCTTCAAGAGCGGTATCAACCCTGTGGGAGCTGGCTTGCCGGCGATGAGGCCAGCAGAACCAGCATAAAACCGTCCAGGTATTCATGCTGCTCACCGACCCGCCAATGGCTGGGTCAGCAGCTGCATGCGCTGGGCAATCGCCGCAGGGGGTGCATCCGGGCGGATCTTGCTCCAGCGCTTGCCGGCCACATCACCGGCAATCAGCTGCGTCGAATGCTGCTCGGGGCTGGGCAGGAACTGCCCAATGCGGCCAAGCACCAGGTCGACACTGGCCTTGTCGCCGGTCAGGAACAGCCAGTTCGGCCCATCCACTCCCTGCTTTTCGGCAAACGCCTTGAGCGCCTCAGGGGTATCGTTCAGCGGGTCGCTGCTGATCGACACAAAGGTCACCTGGCTGGCCAACTGCGGCCCCATCGCTTCGCGTACTTCGCGCAGCTTGCGGGTAATCAGCGGGCAGGCGTCGGTGCAGTGGGTGAAGATCACGTTGAGCATCACCACCTTGTCCTTGAGCACGTCGCTGTAAAAGCGCAGCTCGCGGCCGTTCTGGTCTTTCAGCACGGTGTCGGTGAACCAGGTCTGGGCATCGCGGGTACCGCCGCCACTGGTCATCGCCTGCGGCGCCGGCTGCGGCGCAGGCGCCTGCTGGCCATGGCCTTCGTGGGCAAACGCCACCGACGCAAGAATCCACAGGCAGCCGCCCAGTACCAGCCAGTCGAAACCCCGCATGCCCGCGCGACGAGCGCTTGCTGTGCTCATGGTTGCACCTCGTGGTGGTCGGCAATTGCCGTGCTCTTGGCATGTACCCGGCGGGCGCTGAGGCGGTTGATTTCCTCGATCAGTAGCCCAGGGTCGGTGAAGCCGTAGTAGCGCGTCCAGTGCCCGCTGCGCCCGTCACCCACCAAAATCAGCGGCGGGTGCTGGCTGAGGTCGGCGCTGAAGCTGCCCAGGCCCTTGAGGGTTTCGGTGATGGCGTATGGGGTGCCGGTCAGCCAGCTCCAGCCTGGCCCCTTCTGGAAGGCCTTGGCGTAGTTCAGCAGGCGCTTGGCGTCGTCACGCTGCGGATCGACGCTGATCGACACCAGGCGGATTTCCTCGCCCACCCGGCCGCCCAGTTGCTGCTGGACCTTGCCCATGATCGATGACACCACTGGGCACACGGTGGTGCAGCTGGTGTAGATAAAGCCCATGACCACCAGGTGGTCGCCAACCAGGTCTTTCTCCAGGCGCACCGGCATGCCGTCCTGGTTCAGCAACGACACATCGGCAAAGCGCACGCTGGCCTTTTCCTGATGCGCTGCTGGCGGTTGCTCGGCATGGCCGCTGTGGTCGTGGCCGGAGTGGGCCAGGGTCAGGCTGCTGGGCAGTACCAGGCTCAGCGCCAGGCTCAGGGCCAACAGTGTGAAAGCATGCTTGGCGTTCATCGCACATTCCTCACGTCAGTCTGGGAAGCGTTGCTTGCTGCGGCCGGCAGGACGCGCAGGCTGGTGTAGTTTTCTTCGGAAAACCTGTGCCCCAACGAGGGCGACTGCACATGCAGGTACCAGGCGCCGGCCTCGGGCAGGGTCAGCGCCGCCTGGTACACGCCCTCGCCCACTTCCTGCAGCTGCAGGTTGCGCGCCATCGACGAGGGTGCCAGGAAGTAGCGCAGGCTCAGGTCGTTCAGGCCCAGGCGTGGCTGGCCGTCGTCACCGACAATGCGCACCCGTGCAGTGAGGTTGCTGTGCTGCGGCAGTGGCTGGTCAAGGCCGATGAACTCGGCATGTGCGCCTTTGCGCTTGCTGGCGTTGGGCGCTTCTGCCACCTCGGTGCTGAAGCAGTGGATGATCTGTGGCTGGTTGAGCAGGAAGGCCACGTCGAACTTGCCGGCGGCGGGCAGCTTCACCGTCGAGCCGTACACCCCGGGGGCCACCTCACGCAGGCTGCGGTCGACGACAATGGCGGCACGGGCCTGGTGGCCGCGGTTGTTGTAACCGGACATCGGCGCGTTCATGCCTTCGGCGTAGAAGTAAGTGGTGT
Source organism: Pseudomonas sp. NPDC089407 (assembly GCF_044900445.1). NCBI lineage: Bacteria > Pseudomonadati > Pseudomonadota > Gammaproteobacteria > Pseudomonadales > Pseudomonadaceae > Pseudomonas > Pseudomonas sp. NPDC089407. The sequence continues at coordinate 67,353 of NZ_JBJDNB010000017.1, read as the reverse complement.
TGTCCACCGGGTTGACCACGAACACCGAATTGTCATCACGCGACACCGACAGGCCCTGTGCCAGCGGCAAGTTACCGGCCTGGCGCGGTGCCGCCGGGCCTGCCTCGAAACTTTGCACGATAGGCGTACGCCCTTCACCCAGGCTGGCCAGGTTGATCATGCTGACCTTCGGCGAAGCCAGGCCACGAATGTAGGCGTAGCCTTTGGTAAAGGTCAGCTGGTAGGGTTCGGCCGCCACCGCAATGGTGTGGATCAGCTTGTCGGTGCTGGCGTCGATCACCAGGGCCTGGTTTTCCAGGGTGTTAAGCACGACACCGTAGCGCCCATCGCTGCTGAAGCGCATCGGCCCCAGGCCCTGCGTGGCCTTGACCGTGTGGCGCAACTGCTGGCTACGGGCATCGAACACGCGCACGTTGCCCTCTTCGCCATCCACCACATACACCGCCTGGGACAACGCCGAATAGCTGACCGACAGCGGGTGCGGGCCAACCTTGAGAGTCTTGACCAGGCGCAGTTCAGGGATGTCGATGACGCTCAGGGTGCCGCTGTCGCGGTTGCTGACGTAGGCATAGCGCGAGTCAGCGCTGAAGGCGATTTCGTGGTGCCCGCTGCCAGTATTGAATGTTTTCAGCATGCTGCGGCTGGGCACATCGATGACGGTAACCCCACCCTTGGCCGCATCGCTGCTGTTGTTGCCCACCCACAAGCGCAACTGGTCAGGCTGCAGGGCCACGCGCAAGGGCTGCTCGCCAGCATCCATGTCGGCCACCCGGGTGAAGGTTTCGGTGTCGATCAGCGCCACCTTGCCGCGCTCGGGAATCGACACGAACACCTGTTTGTCGTCGGTGGTGGCCACCCAGTCCATCGGCCGCCCGGGCAGGTCGATGCGCGCCAGGGTGCTGGTCACGCCGCCCACCGACACGGTCGGGTCGATCACCGTCAGGCTAGCATCGTTGTTCAGCACCAGCAGAAAGTAGCTGTTCAGGTCGAGCAGCGGCCTGGCGCCGATGCTGCTCTTGAGAAACAGCGCGACCCGCGATTTGCAGCTGTGTGCGCGGTCGCCCAGGGGGGCTGACTGCGCCGGGTCGATCCACGCCCCCGGGGCCATGCCCGACAGTGGCTGGCCGCTGGCCTGATCGCTGACCTTGAAACGGATATTGGCGAAACCGCCTTCCTGCAGCGAGCCCCCGGCCAGCGGCCGGGCCTCGAATTCCACGGTCACGCCGTCCCGGCTGAGCCGGTGCAAGGCCTGCGGGTCGGCAGGCTCCTGCAACAGCTCACGGGGGTCGCACCAGAGCTTTTCATACGCCACGCCCAGGCCGATCAGCGCAGCCCCCAATATTACCCCCAGGTAAGCAGGGCGAGTCTTCTTGTTCATGCTCGCGCTCCCCTTCTGTTACTGCGCCGGGGCCGTTGCCGGCGGCGCTTCGTTGGTCACCCGCAAGATCCCCCACAGCCCAGAGAGGTTGCCGTAGGCGGCGTAGTCGCGGAACAGGTAGTCACCCGCCACCGCGTTGGCCCCGCCGGCACTCGGCAGCATGAAACTGAAGTGCGCCGCTGGCAGCACGCTTTCCTGGGCACCGATGTACATGGCCATGGGGTTGTAGCCGAAGCGCACCGAACCGATACCCGGCAGGCTCATCGGGTAGCCATCCACATCATTCTTCTCGGCCTGGTAGTTGTGCAGCGGCCAGACGTGGCCGTCCAGCTGGTACACCATGCCGCGGCTGCCGCCACTGGGCATCACGATATGGTTGCGCACGGGCTGGCCAGGCTTGGCGTACAGCACTGGGGTTTGCGGGTCGCTACCGACCAGGGCGTTGGCATAGGCCATGTGGGCGTTGGGCACATCGCCAAAGCCAAGGCCGTTGGCGCGGCCAAATGGCGAGTCCGGCGCCATGCCGAAGCGCAGCCACAACGGCTCGGTCTTGTAGTTGACAGCCATGTTGCCGTTGTCCTGCGGGTCACCGGCGGCGCCGTTGCCTTCGGTGTTGATGCCTTCTACCGGGCGGCCATCGGCCCAGCGCATGTTCAGGGCCCGCTGCCAGACCGTGACGAAGTCGCGGTAGTCCGGCTGCCCGCTGACCTTCACCGTGGCCTGGGTACGGGTAGCGCCATCCTCGGTCCAGGTGGCGGTTTGCGGCAGGATGCTCATGGCACCCACCAGGCCTTTCTGCGGCTGTTTGATGAAGTCCGACGGGGTCAGGTTAAGGCCGCCAAACTCGATCGCGGTGGTGTTGATGTTGTCCACCGTGCGGCCCAGTTGCGACACAGGCTTGCCTTCACGCTCCAGGTGCCCGGCGTAGTACTGGTACACCTTGGTCGGGTAGGCGCCGCTGGTGCCGGCCCGTGGCGGCACGGTCTGCACCGGGTTCAGGCCGACGTTGGCACCATCGGACTTGGTGATGTCGTAGGCCAGCAGTTGCGCATGCAGGCCAACATGGCTGGACGGCCGCATCAGGTTGTTGGCAAAGGCTGTGGCGCCTTCGCTGCCGAAGCGGTCACGCTTGACCACGTTGTGCATCACTGCAGTGCTCGGCAGGTCCGGCATGACCAGTGGCAGGCGGTTCTCCAGGGTGATGCTGATGCAGTCGCCCGCGTTGGCGCGCAGCACCAGCGGCTCTACCGGTACACCCGCCTTGAGCTTGCCGGTGGTAGCGTCCAGGTCGGCCTTGCGCACATACAGGATCGCGGTCGGGTCGTGCAGCGGCGCGCTGTGGCCGCCGATGGTGAAGGGTTCCCCATCTTCGGGGTCTACCCCACTCACCAGCGGGATGGCAGTTTTGCGGCTGTTGAACACCAGGGTGCCGCCGTTGGCCTTGAGTACACCGCCGACATGCTGGCCGATACCGGCCGGGTCGTTGATGCTGACGCCGTTGCGGTTCTCGAGGATGTCGTTGGCCAGTGCCGCAACGATCTCGTAGTTGCGCTTGACCGTGGTGCGGGTGCCGATGCCGTTGGGGTTGGCCGTGGTTTTCGGGCAGATGCCGTCAAAGTTCACGGTGTTGCGCATGGCCACCGGCTGCGGGTTGTTGGTCAGCGGGAACAGGTCGGCACGCTGCGTGGTGTAGTTGCGCATGATGCCCCAGATACCGTTCCAGTAGCCTTCCAGGGCGGCGTCCAGCGAGTACAGGTAGTCGCCGTTGGTAGCGGCTGAGCTGGAGATCATCGACACCGGCGCCATGAAGCCCAGCTGCTCGGAAATACCGATCATCTGCGACGACTTCCAGCCCGAGTTGGAGCTATTGCCGTAGCCGGTCCCGTTCTGCAGCCACTTCACGCCGTGCAGGGTTACGTTGTGCTCTTCTTCATGGCCACCGGCATGCATGCGCAGGCGCACGTTGTCACCGGAGTAGGTACGCAGCATTGGCGTGAACGGGTCACCCGGCTCGCCGCCGGCCTGGTTGATGTGCGGCGGGAACAGCGTTGTGCCACCGGTTGGGCCGACTGCCGAGGTGATCGCCGACGGTGCCAGGTTCATCGCCGGAATGGCGCGGTCGGTGCGGGTTTGCAGCGCATAGCTGAGGTCGCCGGCGAGGCCGTCGGCCTGCATGCCGCGCTTGCCGTCGGGGCCGACCTTGTTCGGGTCGTAGACACGCAGGGCCAGTGGTTCGTTACGGTAGTTGACGACGAACATGCCCGGGTCATCCACCGAGATCGCCTGCGGACATGGCCGGCTGGGGCAGCCCGGGTTGATGCCGCCGCGCTCTTCGACAATGGCTTCCAGCAAGTTCGACGCCTTGCCACGCACCGGTGGGTTGATGGCGTAGCGGAAGCTGTCGGCAGTGGCCGGGTAAGACTGTGCATTGGGGATGCCATCCGGCCCTGCCCCCACGTACACGCCGGCTTCATAGGCATGCTGGAAGTCGCTGTACTCCAGGAAAAACTCACGGTAGCTGTCGTTTTTACCATCGCCATCGTGGTCGCCGGTCTGGATCACCGCCTGCCACGAGGTCGGCCCACCGTCCTGCCGCGTGCCCGGGTTGTACAACTGTTCGCCGGTTTCGGCGTGGTACCAGGTAGAGCCGGCAGGTTCGGCCAGTACGGTGGCATACAAGCCAAGCTGCTGGTGCGTCGATGGGCCGAGGTGGTCGTGGGTGAAGATGGTGCCCAGGCCACGGTCTACGTTGTACACGTTCACCAGCGGGTCGGCGAACCAGCGTTGCATGGCCGTGCGTGCGCCCAGCCAGTCGGCCCGGCCAAAGCGGCCAAAGTACGGGTGCTGCTTGGCTTTCGGGCAGGCGGCAGTGCCGTCGCGGGTATCACCTTCGGTGCAGCCATTGAAGGCACGAATGGCATGCACCCGCTCTACCACGCTGCCGGGCGAGAGAATGCCGTCTTCGTAGTTCCAGCCGTTGGCCGAGCCGTCGGCGGCAGTCAGGTCCCACTTGGGCAGGTGAATATGCTGGCCGATCACGTCGGTCGGGGTGCGCACCTGGTAGTCGTCCATTTCATAGACGTTGGGGATCAAGTTGGTGTGCTGGTACATGGTGCAGTCGAAGGTGTTCATGCGCATCACCAGCGGCTCTGGCGGGCGCTGCTTGGTGATCACCGGCCAGGCGTCTTCCCACAGGGCGATGATGCGCGCTTGCGGGAAGTGGTAGCCGACCTTGTTGTACACCGCGTCGAACTGAATGTTGGCGCCCTTGTAGATGCGCGGGCGGTCGGCGGTAAAGGTAGAGGCGCCACGGAAGTTCATGCCGGTCAGGCTTTCGCCACTGACAAACTCGCCCACCCCCGAAGACTGGGTCAGGCGCTTGCCACGGTCATCCATGCACGGCTCGTAGAATGGCGCGCCGGCCGTCGGCAAGGCGCCATTGGTGCGGAACGCCTTGGCCACCGGCTGGCTGCCGGGGATCAGCGCATAGCTGGGGTGCTCGGCCATGGCGTGGAACTGCATGGCCGCCTGCTCGACATCGGTGCCCTCTTCTGGCAGGTAGATGGGCTTGGCCTTGTGCACCACCTTGGTGAAGTCCAGCTTGGTGGTCACCGTTTCGGCTTCGCCGCCGGCGGATACACCGTCTAGCGCGTGGCGGCCAAGGCCACCGTCCCAGCCATCGACCTGGTTTGCGTCCAGGTTGGCCCACAGCGCTTTGCCGCTGTCTTTCAGCTGCCGGGCCAAGGCGGGGTCGAGCATGTCCAGCGGCGGGGTGGGTGGGCGGTTGCCGACGCTGCTTTCCATGCCACCGATCCAGAACGGGTAGCCTGGGTTTTTCAGGGTGCCGTCGGCGTTACGGTTGGCTTCGGTGCGATCGACCAGGGCCAGGGAGCCGATAGCCTTGCGCACGGGGGCCTGGTTGGCGTGGTCGTCATCGCCCTCTTCTTCATCATTGTCGTCGTGATCGTCGTCGTTGGCGGCAACGAGCGCTTCGGAAAGTTTCGGCACTACCACAACCTTGCCTGGCATCGGGGCCATGGCCTTGCCGGGCAGCGGCACGATGGCCGGGATAGGCGTGCCAGCGACGATTTCGCCATCGGGCAGCGCCCGGGCGCCTACCGCTGGCTTGCCGCTACGCAAGGCGAACGGCGTACTGTGGAAACCATTCTCGCCCTGCCCGCTGACCTCCAGGCGGGTGCCTTCCTCGAACACGTCGTGTACCCGCCACATGGCCCACATGCCTTGGGCAAAGTGCGGGTAGAAGTGGCAGTGGTAGATCGCATCGCCGGCCACCCGGTTGCGGTTGCCTGAGCCACCGTTGGCGATTTCGTAGGTGTAGCCGACGCCAGCGCCGATACCCTGGGCATCAATGTAGTCGGAGTTGTCGTCATTGGGGTTGAACAGCCACTGGTGACCATGCAGGTGGAAAATGTGCTGCTCGTGGCCGTTGTGGGTATTGCGGAACTTGGTGAAGTCGCCGATGTAGCTGTGGTGCACGTTGGCCGGTTCGGCCGGGTACAGGGCCATGCTGGCCTTGACCCCGACGGCGCTGGCCGGTGGTACTTCGCCGGGGCGAATGTGCTCGAGGCCGACGTTGGCCGGCACATCCACCAAGGTACCGACGTCGCCCACGGTATGGGCGCTGAGGAAGAACTCTTCGTAGGCACACGACAGGCAATCGTGCATCGGGCCCACGCCCAGGCGGTTGGCGACCACTTCAGCGCCCATGCCACCGGAGCCATAGTTGATCATGAACGCGTCGCGGGTCGGTTCCAGTACATGGCCCATGACCGGGTCGGCCCAGTAGCCGGGGAAGGCTTGGGTGCCGGCGACTTCGTCTGCGAACTGCGAAGCGAAGTCGCGGAACGCTTCCAGCCGGTTGGGCAGTGCCGGGTTGCGCTTGCCCAGGCTTTCCAGCGGGTAGGTGGACTTGGGGAAGCTGCCGTCCGGGTTGGGCCCCATGACGATAGCGTCGGTTTCGCTGTTGATGATCTCGTTGCCGTTGACCATGGCAATGATCGGCTTGCCGGCCTTGCCTTCGGCGAGCCAGGGTTGAGCTTGCGGATAGCGGGCTTCGTAGTCGATCACCGGCTGGCCGGTGGCGGTACGGCCGGTGGTGGCCAGGCGCATTTCTTCTTCGGTAAGGGTATTGCGGTAGGTGCGGCCCAGTTTTGGCACCACCACCACCTGGCCGAACAAGCCGTTTGCGACGTTGCCAGCAGCGCCTTCGCCGCCGAAGGTGGCGGCCTTGCTGGTGGCGGCGAAGGCACCTTCACGCTCGGCGTACAGGGTATAGCTGCGGGTGCTGCCAGGGCTGACGAAGAAATTGCCGTTACGCCCGGTGTAGGCAGAAATATCGGCGATGCTGTTGACCGCCTGCATGCCGTTGACCTGGAAACCGACCATGCGCTCGGCGACCTGTTCATCGGCAACGAAGCCTTCGGCGGCGTGGTTTTCCAGTTCCTCCCCTTCAGGCCCCTCGGCTTCGATGCCATGCTTGTTAGGGTTGGCGCGATAGTCGAGCAGGTTGGTCAGGTTGACGGTAAGGCATTCACCGGCGGCTACCCGCAGCACAATCGGCCGCGGGCGCTTGTCCGGGCGCAGGGTGACCTTGCCCGGCACGGCGGCCCCACCCATGCTGAGGGGGACGTTCTTGTCATCCACCACATCCTCGCGCAGGGCGAACATCATGCCGTTGGCGTTTTGCGCGCCAAGGCGGTTGAACATCAGTGGCTGGTCCAGCGCCACCACGTTGGCGACCAAGGTGCGCTGGCACTGCACGGCCGCCTCGCTGGTCGACTCCCAGCCCAGCAGGGCCAGAACGAGTGATGACAGGATGGGGCCTTTGCGTGGCGTGGGCATGCTACACCTCCGGGGCACAGGAACTCTGTTGGGAGCTGGAGCAAGGTGTATGCCAGGTCTGAATTGTGTTTTTTATCAGGGGGTTGCGCTGAAAAGCGAAACAGATTGGGGAGCAATCCCCAGTGGTATTCCCCGAATTGGGGGTGGGGTTTCAGGTGTTCGGCATCGCATTTTTTGCGCCTGTGAAATCGAGCGCCGCCCGCGCGGCGCTTCGCGGGACAAGCCCGCTCCCACATTTGTTTCGGGCCAGTTTCTCCTGTGCCTTTGGCGCGCGCCCCCTGGAAGATTGATCAAGAGAAACTGCGTCCCCTTCGATATTGAAAGGAACAGACAAGGCGGACAGAGGTGACCTCACAGGAAGGACTGGCCCGAAATAGATGTGGGAGCGGGCTTGTCCCGCGAAGCGCCGCGCGGGCGGCGCTCGATCTCACAGGCACCGGAGATGTGATGGCTAGCCAACCAAGCCGCGTACGCAGAAGTACAGGATCGACGGCCCCATCAAGCACCCCAACCCGGTATGGAAGGTAGCCGTCAACGCCCCATACGGCACCAGCCGCCGGTCCGTCGCAGCCAACCCGGCCGTCACCCCCGACACCGTCCCCGCCAACCCGCCGAACACCATCGCCGAGCGCGGATTGTCCAGTGCCAGTAGCCGCGCCGACACCGGGGTGAACACCATCACCAGAATCGCCTTGATCAGCCCTGTTGCAATCGACAGGGCCATCACATCCGAGCTGGCACCCAACGCCGCCCCGGTCACCGGCCCGACGATATAGGTCACCGCACCCGCGCCGATGGTGGTCATGCTCACTGCATCGCGGTAACCAAAGGCATACGCCACCGCCGCACCGACAATGAACGGCAGCACCGTGCCCAGCAGCAGCGCCACCGCGCCGATCATCCCGGCCCGGCGCGCTTCGGTGGCCTGCACCTCGAAGGCCGTGGCGACGATGGCGAAGTCGCGCAACATGGCCCCGCCCATCAGGCCGATACCGGAGAACAGCGCCATGTCGGCCAGGCCTTTCTGGCCACCGGTGATGGTACCGCCGACCCAGGCCAGCACCAGGCCGATGACGATGGCGATGGCCGAGCCATGCACGCGACCGAAAGTCAGGTACTTCGACAGCAGCACCGACAGCCACATGATCCCCCCGACCACCGCAAAAGCAGTGATCAGGCCGTTGTGTTCCAGGGCGTTGTCAATAAGTGGCCACATGTTCAACGACCTCCTGCAGGGGCAACCTGCGCATTGGCTTGCGGGGTGGGTTCAAGCGCAGGCAAAGGCTCGCCGCGATGGCTGCGGCTGATCAGGGCGATGGTGACACCGCACACCAGCACCGCGCCTATCGCCGCCAGCAGCGCTACCGGCCCACCGTGCAGGGCGGTGACCACGTTCTGCTGGGCGGCCATGGCCACCACCACCGGGATGTACATGGCGCCCCAGAACCCGACGCCGAATTCGCATTCCTTGCTCATGCCGCCGTTGCGGTGCATGTAAAGGCGTGCGCAGATCAGCAGGATCATGGCAATGCCCACCCCGCCCACATTGGATTTGACGCCCAGCAGCACGCCCAGGAAGTCGCCGACGATAACGCCGGCGAGCGTGCAGACCGCCAGCAGTGCCACACCATAGATGATCATTGTTGTTGTCCTCGGATAGTGTCGAAGTTGCTTGTTGTTGTTCTTGTATACACACACTTGTGCCGTCGCTACGGACCTGTAGGAGCGGCCTTGTGTCGCGATAGGGCTGCGCAGCGGCCCCAAGATTTCAGCTTCGCTGCTTAGAATGCCGGGGCCGCTTTGCGGCCCTATCGCGACGCAAGGCCGCTCCTACAATGACCGCGTAATCCTGCTAGTCGGAAGCAGTTGGCATCATCGGCTCTGGGCCACCTCCTGGCGCAGCAGCGCATCCAGGCTGTCCCAGCGGGTACTTTCCACCGCCACCACCCTGCCCTGTTCGAACACCGGCCGCGCCAGGCCACTGAGCACGCTGCCCGGCGGCATTTCCAGGTGCAGGCGTACCCCGCGTTCATAGGCGTTGCGCAATGTCGCACGCCAATCCACCACCCGCGCCATGTTGCCGGCAAGGTCGTCACGCAGGCGCTGGGGGTCGAAGATCGGCCGCGCGCTGCTGCCACTGAGGTACGTGATACTGGGCCGTTGCAGTTCGACCGTGGCGAACGCACTGGCCAACTCCGCTGCCGGGCCATCGAGTAACGGGCAATGCGACGGCACGCTGACCGCCAGCCGCCGTGCTACACCGCGGCCCAGGCTGCGCGCCCTGGCCGCGACTGCAGCCATCGCCGCATCGCTACCGGCAATGACAATCTGGTTGTCGCTGTTGAGGTTGGCGACATACACCTCGCCGCCCACCTCGCCCAGCAAGCGTTCGACACTGGCCAGGTCCAGGCCGCTGAGTGCAGTCATGCCATAGCCTTGCGGCCAGGCGCGCTGCATCAGCTCGCCACGCAGTGCCACCAGGCGCACCGCGTCGGCAAAACCCAGGGCGCCAGCCATGACCGCCGCCGGGTAGGCCCCGATCGACAAGCCCGCCACGTAGTCCGGCGCGGGGCTGCGCTGCATCAGCCAGCGCGCCCAGGCCACGCCGCTCAGCAGCAGGCACAGCTGCACGGCGCGGGTAGATTGCAAGGCTTGCTGGCTGTCCAGCGCCGAGGCTTGTTGGCCGACAACATCACTCGCCTCCTCCAGCAACTGCGCACTTCCCTGCGGCAGACACTGCAGCATGCCGGCCTGCTGGGCGCCTTGACCGGGGAAGGCGAACAGGCTGCTCATGCCGCACGCGCCAAGGCTGCCCACGGGTCGCCGACCAGGCGCGGCCCATGGGCCGACTTGAGCAGCACCCGGCGCGCGAAACCGGCCCACTCACGCAAAGCGACCGCACCTTCCGGGGTTTCCAGCTGCACGTCGATACGGCATGGCGCACAGTCGAGGATATCCAGCAGCGCCCGCGCTTGTGCACGGTCCAGCGGTTGTGGTGTGCGTAGCAGCACGTCCAGGTCGCTGCCGGCGTGGAGCACTTCGATGCCGGTAGCAGTCTGGTAGCCCACACCCCCCGTCGGCCCCCAGGCCAGGCCGCTGCCATTCAACACTGGGATAACCGAGGCCAAGGCTTGCAGTGCAGGCCACGGGCTTTGGCTTTGCCAGCGCAGCGTTTCGGGGCCTTGCTGTCGCTGGATATCGGCGACCCGCATGAAGGCACCCAGGCGCTGCGCCCTGCCTTGGCCACGCACGCCCACCGCCACCCAGCCGGCTTCGCACATGGCACGGCGCACCACTACCGGCTGGCCGCTGGCCAATACGTCCCGCGCCCACTGTGGCGCCTCGGCAGGCAAGCCCGACACGGGCATCCCCCAAAGCAGGTCGTGCGGCCGTGGCGCGTTCATCTCAAGCCCCCTGCCACTGGCGGCGCAGCTGTTCACGCACTTGCCGCGAGGCACTACGGTGTTCACCGGCCAACCGCGACGAGAGGTCTGTCGAGCTGCCGATATCCCGTATGGCGTCGGCCAGGCAGGCACGTACCTGGGCGACGTCAGCGCTGCTTGGCGCCTCGGCATTGCCTACCGTCAGCCGGCGCCACAGCAACCCCAGCGAGGCATAGCTGGCCAGGTCGTAGGCCATTGGCGGTACTTCGGCGGCCAGGGCTTCCAGTTGTTCGACGCTGCGCAGTGTGATCCGCGCTGCTGCCGCCTTGCCCATGGCGTGCACCATCACCCCGGCATCGTCCAGGGCTATCAGCCGCTGAGCCTGGTAGCCGTGGGCCAGGAAGGCGCCGGACATGGCCTTGCCGACCAGCAGGCCGACCACCGGGTGCCCAGCCAGGCGTGCCCGGGCATAAGCCTGTACGGCGCCGGCCAAGGCCTGATGAATCCCCAAGGCTTCCTCGCGACGACCATAGGCCTGGCTGGGCACATCGATGACCGCGACAATCGCACGCTTCTGGCCCTCGCGGTCAGCCTCTACTGCGTCATTCACAGCCTTGGCCAGCCCCCAGCCTTCCAGCAGGCCGACTTCCCCCGAACGGGCCCGAGGGAACGGGTTGTCGGCATCCGGTACCACGGCAATGAAGCGCGCCAGGCGGTTGTCCAGTTCGCCGTCGATGACCTGTAACGATGCAGGGTAGCCCGGCAAGGCTTGCCCGCCGGCCAGGCCCGGCAGCCAGTTCAAGGCACGGTTCATTTGGCTTCTCCTTGGTAAAGGGCACGCACAGCAGCGGCATCCAGTTGCGGGCAGTCAGCCCCCAGCCGGGCCAAGCGTTCGAGGAACCAGGCGTGCTGGCTGGCACGCTCCGTGGCAGGCGTGTCGAGCAGTTGCAACAGGCGTTCGCGCAGGGCATCGATGTCGTCGGCCACATAGCCATCGACCAGCCCGCTGGCATGGCGCTGTTCGCCGCCGCTCAGGCTCCAGATGAAGGGCCGGTCCTTGGCGTCGTACTCGGCAATACCGGCTTCCTGCTCGATCACCTGTGGCCCGTTCAGGCCCAGGCGCGCTTCACGGGTGACCAGCAGGTGGCTGCACAGCCCTGCGGCGATGGACATGCCACCAAAGCAACCGACCGCACCGGCAATCAGCCCGATCACCGGCTGCCAGCTGCGCAGCTCGACAATCGCCGCCTGGATTTCGGCAATCGCCGCCAGGCCCAGGTTGGCCTCCTGCAAACGCACACCACCGGTTTCCAGCAGCAACACCGCACACGTGGGGATGCCGTTGCGGTTGTCTTCAATGGCCAGTTCCAGGGCGCCGGCAATTTTGGCGCCGCCCACTTCGCCCATGCTGCCGCCCTGAAAACCGCCTTCAATGGCGGCAGCCACGGCGTTGCGCCCGTTCAGCAGGCCCTTGGCGATGACCACGCCATCATCGGCCTGGGGCACGATGCCCTGGCGCGGCAGCCACGGCGACATCAGGCGGTCGAAGGGGCCAAGCAGTTCGCGGAAGCTGCCAGGGTCGAGCACGGCGCGGGCGCGCTGGCGGGCGCCCAGTTCGACAAAGCTGCGGCTGCGCAGCAAGCGTGCGGTATCAGTCATGGGCGATCTCCTCGAAGCCTTGCTCCAGGCGCAGGCGTACCACGCCAGGGGTGGCGCCGAAGTCATGGATGTCGATGTTCACAGCCGGCCAGGCACGGCCTTCGAACAGGCGCTGGAACAGTTGTGCCCAGCGCGCAGCACTGCCGTTGACCGAGGTCACCACCTGGATTTGCAGGCTGCCGGCAGTGCCGGGTTCGATCAGCACTTCGAGGTCGCCGGAGCTGACACAGCCCACCAGCGTGCGGCCGCGCCCCGGCTCGGCGGCGGGGAAATTGAAGGTCAGGGTTTCCATGTCACAGGCTCCCGGCTTTGTCGAGGAACAGGCAGGCGGCCAGCAGATCGGCGGCGCCGCCCGGTGAGGCGTTCAGGTGCAGCAGTTGCTGGTCGAGCGCGCGCAGCTGCCGGCGCCCGGCCAGGCTGGCGCTGCCGCCTGCAGCGAGTACGGCGCGCGCGCCTTGCTGTACGGTGGCCAAGCCGGCCGGGCCGCTACGCCAAAGCACGCAGGTGTCGCTGAGCACGGCCATGATTGCCAGCAAAGCGTCGAGCCGCGCGTGTGGCTCGCTGGCGCCAGCGGCGCGGCTGCGCAGCAGTTGTGGCAGGCCGTAATTGATGACCGCTGGGAAGCCTTGTTGTGCCTGTTCGCGGGCACCGCTGCTGCCGTAACGCTGGCGCACCGCCTGGCCATGGCTGTGCTGCTGCGGCATGGCCGGGTCGTCGAACAGGGCGATGCGCCCGGCGCGGGCGGCCAGGGTGCCGGCGTCAACATTGGGGTCGAGGGCCTTGGCAGCTACCAGCAGGCCCAGGGCCCAGATTGCGCCACGGTGGGTGTTGATGCCGTGGGTTGCAGCCAGCATTGCGGCCTCGCCTTCGCGGCCGAGCTGGCCCAATGTGGCGCGCAGCGGTGGGTTGATGGTGCCGATGGCCTGGGCGGCTTCGGCCATGTTGCGCAGGCAAGGCCATAGGGCCAGGGCCGAGGCGTGCATCATGGCCAGGGACATGTCGGGGTGGGCGCCATTGCTGCGGCGGTCGACCAGGCCGGGTTTGGGGGACAGGTCGGCTTCGTCGATCAGGGCTTCTATGGCAAGGTCGGCGAGGTGGTCGGGCAGTTGGATTTGGGTTGTCTGGGGTGGCCTCTTCGCGGGTAAACCCGCTCCCACAGGGCCCACGTAATACCCATGCGGTTGCAAGTCGAGTGCTTTCATTACCAGCTCCTGAACCGTGCAGGCGGGTTGTACAGGCCGCCAGACCATTCGACCAGGTCGGCAATGCTGCGCGCGGCCAGCAGCTCGCGGCTGGCGTCGGTGCGGCGGATGCCGAGGTCTTCGGGCAAGGCCACCAGGCCTTGCTGACGCAGGCGCACGGTGCCCTTGGGGTCGTGGCGCAGGCCGATGGCGGTAACCCCGGCCACGGCGGCGATCATCTGCTGGCGCTCTTCCAGGCTGCGCGCCTTGTACAGGTAGGCAATGCCCTCTTCGGTCAGCAGGTGGGTGACGTCGTCGCCGTAGATCATCACCGGCGCCAGCGGCATGCCAGCCTTTTTCGCGACTTCCACGGCATCAAGGGTTTCCACGAAGGTTGGCTTGCCGCCTTCCTGATACGTCTCGACCATTTGCACCACCAGCTTGCGACCGCGCTCAAGCAGGGTTTGCGGCACGGTCATGTCCAGCCAGGCCGGGGTTGCGTGGCGCCGGCCGCGTGGGTCGTGGCCCATGTTCGGCGCACCGCCAAAGCCGGCCAGGCGGCCACGGGTCACGGTCGAGGAGTGGCCATCGCCATCTACCTGCAAGGTCGCACCAATGAACAGGTCGACGGCGTACTGCCCGGCCAACTGGCACATCATGCGGTTCGAGCGCAGCGAGCCGTCGCGGCCGGTGAAGAACACGTCCGGGCGCTGGGCGATATAGTCCTCCATGCCCAGCTCGGTACCGAAGCAATGCACGCTTTGGACCCAGCCGGTCTCGATGGCCGGGATCAGCGTGGGGTGCGGGTTTAGTGTCCAGTTGCGGCAAATTTTGCCCTTCAGGCCCAGCGACTCGCCGTAGGTGGGCAGGATCAGCTCGATGGCCGCAGTATTGAAGCCAATGCCATGGTTCAGCGACTGCACCTGGTGTTTTTCGTAAATGCCGCGAATGGCCATCATTGCCATCAGCACATGCACCGGCTTGATATGGCGCGGGTCGCGGGTGAACAGCGGTTCTATATAGAAGGGTTGGTCCGCGACCACTACGAAATCCACCCACGACGCCGGAATGTCGACCCGTGGCAGGTCGTCGACGTGGTCCACCAACTGGTTGACCTGGGCAATGACGATGCCGTCGCTGAACGCGGCCGGTTCCACCAGAGCCGGGGTGTCCTCGGTGCTGGGGCCGGTGAACAGGTTGCCGTCGCGGTCGGCCATGAAGCCGGCCACCAGGGTGACGTTGGGGATCAGGTCGACCAGCAGCCGCGAATACAGCTCGATATAGGTATGGATGGCGCCGACTTCGAGCAGGCCGTCTTCCAGCAGTTGGCCGATGCGCAGGCTTTGCGGGCCGGCGAAGGAGAAGTCGAGCTTGCGGGCGATGCCACGTTCGAACAAGTCCAGGTGCTCGGCACGGCTGACGCTGGGCATGATCATGTGCAGGTCGTGCAACCGCCCGGGGTCGACCTTGGCCAGCGAACGCGAGAGGAAGTCGGCCTGTTTCTGGTTGTTGCCTTCAAGCACCACGCGGTCCCCGGGGGCCAGTAACAGTTCCAGGGCTTCGACGATACGCTCGGTAGGCAGCACCACGCCGTCGGCGAGGTGGCGGACCCGGTCAAGGCGGCGCTGCTTTTCTGCACGCCGCCGCGACCATTGCGGCGGTGGATTCTGCGTTGTTGTCATGGGTGACTCCACGGGTTCGCTGTCGTGAGGTCACCATAGGGCTGGGGTGGTTGGGGTATCAATCAAGCTCGATCGCGAATCGTTACGATCAGGTTAAAGATTGTGGCGCCTATCAGATCGAGCGCCGCCCGCGCGGCGCTTCGCGGGGCAAGCCCGCTCCCACATCTGTTTCGGGCCAGTACCTCCTGTGAGGTCACCTTTGGCCGCCTTGTTTGGCCGACTCCATATTGAGGAAGGCGCCAAGGGGCCGCGCGCCAATGCCACAGGAATAATTGGCCCGAAACAGATGTGGGAGCGGGCTTGCCCCGCGAAGCGCCGCGCGGGCGGCGCTCGATATCAGCAACACCACAAAACCCAAGCCAAACTCTACAATGCTCAAACAGGACCCGACAAAATTGCAGAAACCCCCTGCAGAATTGTCGATTGTGCAAGGCAAATTCGCATGACAGGATTCTGCGATCCTCCAGCGAACTCCAGACTTCACTTGGAAAATCAATAACAAAGCAGGGAGAACGCAATGACTGCGCACGCTCACACCTCGGCAACCGACCACGTATTGGCCGATGTCCGCAACCAGGTCGGCCACCTGACCCTGAACCGCCCCGCTGGCCTCAATGCACTGACCCTGGACATGGTCCGTAGCCTGCGCCAGCACCTGGACCAGTGGGCTGAAGACCCACACGTGCGCGCGGTGGTGTTGCGCGGCGAAGGCCCCAAGGGCTTTTGTGCCGGCGGCGATATCCGCTCGCTGCACGACAGCTTCAAGGCCGGCGACACGCTGCACGAAACCTTCTTCGTCGAGGAATACGCCCTCGACCTGGTCATCCACCGCTACCGTAAGCCGGTGCTGGTGCTGATGGACGGCTTCACCCTCGGTGGCGGCATGGGCCTGGCCCAAGGCTGCGATTTGCGCGTGGTGACCGAACGCAGCCGGCTGGGCATGCCCGAAGTCGGCATCGGCTACTTCCCGGACGTGGGCGGCAGCTATTTCCTGTCGCGCCTCCCGGGCGAGCTGGGCATCTACCTGGGTGTCAGCGGCGCGCAGATCCAGGCGGCCGACGCCTTGTACTGCGGCCTGGCCGACTGGTACCTGGCCAGCGAGCAGATCACGGCGCTGGACCAAGGCCTCGACCAACTGGCGTTCGGCGACAACCCGCTGAAAGACCTGCAGAACCTGCTGGCCAAGCTCGGCACCCAGGTACTGGGCGATGCACCACTGGAAAAACTGCGCCCGGTCATCGACCACTTCTTCGCCCTGCCCGACATGCCAGCCATCGTCGAGCAACTGCGCGCGGTCAGCATTGGCGACAGCCACGCCTGGGCCGTTGCCACCGCCGACCAGCTGGAAAGCCGCTCGCCGCTGGCCATGGCGGTTACCCTGGAGATGCTGCGCCGCGGGCGCCAGCTGGGCCTGGACGAGTGCTTTGCCATGGAGCTGCACCTGGACCGCCAGTGGTTCCGGCATGGCGACATCATCGAGGGCGTGCGGGCGCTGATCATCGACAAGGACAAGCAACCGCGCTGGAACCCGCCGACCCTGGCTGCACTGCAGCGCCAGCGGGTCGACCAATTCTTCGAAGGCCTGTGAGCCCGGGAGTACACAGATGCAAGACCTGGAACTGAGCGAAGAACAGATCATGATCCGCGACATGGCCCGGGACTTTGCCCGTGGCGAGATCGCCCCGCATGCCCAGGCCTGGGAAAAGGCCGGCTGGATCGATGACGGCGTGGTGCGCAAAATGGGCGAACTGGGCCTGCTGGGCATGGTGGTGCCGGAGGACTTCGGCGGCAGCTACACCGACTACGTTGCCTACGCCCTGGCGGTGGAAGAAATCGCCGCTGGTTGCGGTGCCACCGGGGCGATGATGAGCATCCACAACTCGGTGGGCTGTGGCCCGCTGCTGGCCTACGGCACTGCCGAGCAACAGCAGCAGTGGCTGCCGCGCCTGGCCACCGGCGAGGTGATTGGCTGCTTCTGCCTGACCGAGCCGCAGGCCGGCTCCGAGGCACACAACCTGCGCACCCGTGCCGAGCGGGTGGATGGGCACTGGGTGATCAATGGCGCCAAACAGTTTGTCAGCAATGCCCGGCGTGCCGGTTTGGCCATTGTCTTCGCGGTGACCGACCCGGAGTTGGGCAAGAAAGGCCTGTCGGCGTTCCTGGTGCCCACCGACAACCCGGGCTTCAAGGTTGACCGCAGCGAGCACAAGATGGGCATCCGCGCCTCTGACACCTGCGCAGTCACCTTCGACAACTGCCGCATTCCGGCCGCCAACATGCTCGGCGAGCGTGGCAAGGGCCTTGCGATCGCCTTGTCCAACCTTGAAGGCGGCCGTATCGGCATTGCTGCCCAGGCGTTGGGCATTGCCCGCGCCGCGTTCGAAGCGGCGCTGGTCTACTCGCGTGACCGCGTGCAGTTCGGCAAGCCGATCAACGAACACCAGAGCATCGCCAACCTGCTGGCCGACATGCAGGTGCAGGTGAATGCTGCGCGTTTGCTGATTTTGCATGCTGCGCGGTTGCGCAGCGCCGGCAAGCCGTGCCTGTCAGAGGCGTCACAGGCCAAGCTGTTTGCTTCGGAAATGGCCGAGCGGGTGTGCTCGATGGCGATCCAGGTGCACGGCGGCTATGGCTACCTGGAGGATTACCCGGTGGAGCGCTATTACCGCGATGCACGGATTACCCAGATTTACGAAGGATCAAGCGAGATTCAGCGCATGCTGATTGCGCGGGAGTTGAGGCACTATCCGCTGTAAGCAGGTGGGATATCGGGGCCGCTGTGCGGCCCATCGCCGGCAAGCCAGCTCCCACAGGTACTGCACTGCCTTCAGAACCTATGGCGAACCTTGTGGGAGCTGGCTTGCCGGCGATAAGGCCAGTACAGGCAGTGCAAAAATTTGCTTGAAATGCCTCAGCGCCAATACCGCACATCATCCACCACCCTGGCATGCCCCTCGAACAACGCCGGCAACTGCTCCTTGAGGTAGTCGATCCAGGTACGCACCTTGGCATCCAGGTAATGCCGGGACGGGTACATTGCGTACAGCGCACTCTCCCTCAACCGGTACGGCGCCAGCAAGCGGCACAAGCGCCCCTGCCCGATCGCCTCGCTGGCGGTGTAGAACGGCAGCAGGCCAATGCCCATGCCCAGCTCGCTGGCCACCAGCATGGCGTCGGCAACGTTGGTCGAGAAGCTGTCGTTCGGCGCAATCACGCACTGGTCAACCCCCTGCGGGAACACCCAGTCGCCTTCATACATCGGGTAAGCCATGCGCAGGCAACGGTGGTTGTGCAAGTCTTCGGGGCGCTCGGGCACACCGTGGGCTTCCAGATAAGCAGGAGCTGCGCAGGGAATGCTGAAAATGTTACCCAGCGGCACCGCGATCAACTGCGAATCCGGCAGCGCGCCGTCGACGGTAATCACCACATCATGCCCTTCGGCCAGTGGGTCGGGATTGCGCTGCGACAGGGTCAGTTCGATCACCACGTCCGGAAACAGCGCGTTATAACCCGCTACCAGCGGCATCAGTAACAGCCCCAGGCCGTGCGGGCAGTGTAAACGCAGGTGGCCACGTGGGGTCAGGTGCGCGCCTCGGGCTTCGCCTACCGCCTCTTCGGTCAACAGCATGATCTGCCGCGCCCGCTCAAGAAACCGCTCGCCCGCCTCGCTCATGCGCAAGCGCCGTGTGGTGCGGTGCAGCAAGCGGGTCTGCAGCTGGTTTTCCAGCTCGGCAACGATGCGCGACACCTGCGCCGCAGAAATATCCAGGGCGTTGGCGGCCGCAGCGAAGCTGCCACATTCCACCACACGGGCGAAGGTACGCATGGCATGCAGCATGTCCATGAAGGTGTGCTCCTTGTTCGGTCTTATTCTTGCGTTACTCGCAGGAATCTATCACGAAATAGCCCCTTTATTGTGCATGACCAATGAATACATCATTAGGCATACATTGAAAAAAGGAGCCTGCCATGAAACGTTCGATCGCTGTCCTTGCCGTTGCCGCTGCCCTTGCTTCGTGGGGTGCTTTTGCCGATACCGGTATCAACCAGGCGGTCAGCAGCAGCAACTACGAATACGGCATGCCGCTGGATGTGGCCAAAGTCATCTCCATCACCCCGGCCAGCAACGCCGCCGACTGCGAGGTGGGCACCGCACACATGGTGTACGTCGACCACCAGGGCCAGAAGCGCGAAGTCGCTTACCGGGAAATGGGCAACTGCTCGCAACAGTAAGTCAGCCCAGTACCTGGGTGATCCAGCCCACCTGCTGGTTGAAGTCGTCAATCTTTGCCTGAGGCACAGCGTCCCGGGCCCGCTGGAAATTGGCCAAGGTCTGCTGCTTCTGCCGCAGCATGCGCCGCCATTTGGCCAGGAACGCCTCGCTTTTTTCCTGCATCAGCACCGGGCCAAAGTACAGCTGTTCAGCGGTGTACACCGCCACACCCGGCTCGGCAACGATAATTTCGTAGTCGAAGCGGTTTTCCCGCAGCAATTCTTCACTGACGATCCGGTAGCCATTGCCCGCCAGCCACTGGCGCAAATCGCGCTCGGCGCCATTGGGCTGTAGCACCAGGCGCATAACGCCGCCCAGGCGCTGCTTGCCGGCCTGCAGGATCTCGCACATGGTTTCGCCGCCCATGCCGCACAGGCTCACCACCGAGATACGGTCTTGCGGCTCGACCGCTGCCAGCCCATCGGCCAGGCGCACGGTGACGCGGTCTTCCAGCCCGTTCCTGCGCACAGTGCGCTGGGCCGAAGCGAACGGCGTCTGCGCCACCTCACCTGCCACCCCGGCCTCAATTACGCCGCGTAACATCAAGGCCACCGGCAGAAAGCCGTGGTCCGAGCCAATGTCGGCCAGGCGCGCGCCCTGTGGCACATGGGCGGCCACGCGCTCCAGGCGCCTGGACAAAGTCTGTTCGTTCAACGTAAACCCCTGGTTTTGCAATCGGCCGCGATTCTGACGGCGAATGCCGCGCATTTCAAACACCAGGGCACCCTCGACCCGCCCCGTGTGCTCGCGTAGGCTTGCCGTTTTCCTTCCGTGCAAGGCACCACCCACCATGGCAAATGCAGACATCATCTACACCCCGGACCCGGACGCCGAGTCGATTTCCTCCGACGTCGCCGAGTACAACGGCGTGCTGGTCACCACGCAAATCCCGACCCACGCCGACGGCAGCCTGGAGCTGGGCGGCATCGTCGAGCAAAGCGAGTGCACCCTGCAGGCGCTGAAGGTGGCACTGGAGAAGGCCGGCAGCGGCATGGACCGGGTGTTGCACCTGACCATCTACCTGACCGACATGGCCGACCGCGCGGCGTTCAACGAGGTGTACCAGCGCTTCTTCAGCAAACCTTGGCCGGTGCGTGCTGCAGTGGGCGTGGCCTCGCTGGCATTCGACGGCATGCGCGTGGAAGTGACTGCGATGGCTGCCAAGCGCTGATCTACCTGCAAGGGCCTCATCGCCGGCAAGCCAGCTCCCACAGGGTACAGCGTAGCTTTCAAGCAAGTCGCTGTGTCTGTGGGAGCTGATTTACCTGCCAGGGCCCTATCGCCGGCAAGCCAGCTCCCACAGGTACTGCGCAGCTTTCAAGGCAGGTGCGGTACCTGTGGGAGCTGGCTTGCCGGCGATAGGGCCAGTACAAGCGATACACCTCTCTGATGATGCCCCCGGCCCGTTTCACCGCTACAATGCCCGCCTAAACCGTGACAGCCCGAAAATATAACGACATGTCCCTTCCAAAGAATCACCTGGAACTGCTCAGCCCTGCCCGTGACGTGGCCATCGCCCGTGAGGCGATCCTGCACGGCGCTGATGCCATCTATATCGGCGGCCCAAGCTTCGGCGCGCGCCACAACGCCTGCAACGAAGTTGGCGATATCGCCGAACTGGTCGAGTTCGCCCGTCGCTACCACGCGCGCGT
This sequence comes from Pseudomonas sp. NPDC089407, assembly GCF_044900445.1. Taxonomy (NCBI): domain Bacteria; kingdom Pseudomonadati; phylum Pseudomonadota; class Gammaproteobacteria; order Pseudomonadales; family Pseudomonadaceae; genus Pseudomonas; species Pseudomonas sp. NPDC089407. The sequence goes on along the minus strand of NZ_JBJDNB010000017.1, from coordinate 46,283 downwards.
GTTCACCACCATCAACACCATCCTCCACGACAACGAGCTGGAGCCGGCACGCAAGCTGATCCACCAGCTGTACGACGCTGGCGTCGATGCGCTGATCGTGCAGGACCTGGGGGTGATGGAGCTGGACATCCCGCCGATCGAGCTGCACGCCAGCACCCAGACCGATATCCGCACCCTGGAGCGGGCCAAGTTCCTCGACCAGGCCGGGTTCTCGCAGCTGGTTCTGGCGCGCGAGCTGAACCTGCAGCAAATCCGCACCATCGCCGCCGCAACCGATGCCGCCATCGAGTTCTTCATCCACGGTGCGCTGTGCGTGGCCTTCTCTGGCCAATGCAACATCTCCCACGCGCAGACTGGCCGCAGTGCCAACCGTGGCGACTGCTCGCAAGCCTGCCGCCTGCCCTACACCCTGAAGGATGACCAGGGCCGCGTGGTAGCGTTTGAAAAGCACCTGCTGTCGATGAAGGACAACAACCAGACCGCCAACCTGGCCGACCTGGTCGATGCCGGCGTGCGCTCGTTCAAGATCGAGGGCCGCTACAAGGACATGGGCTATGTGAAGAACATCACCGCCCACTACCGCAAAGAGCTCGACGCCATCCTCGAAGGCCGCCCGGCGTATGCCCGTGCGTCCAGTGGCCGTACCGAGCACTTCTTCCTGCCCGACCCGGACAAGACCTTCCACCGCGGCAGCACCGACTACTTCGTTACCGACCGTAAGGTCGATATCGGCGCCTTCGACTCGCCAACCTTCACCGGCCTGCCAGTGGGCGTGGTGGAAAAGGTCGGCAAACGCGACATGCAAGTAGTCACTGACGTGCCACTGACCAACGGTGACGGCCTGAATGTGCTGGTAAAGCGCGAAGTGGTGGGTTTCCGCGCCAACATCGCTGAACCGCGTGGCGAGTTCGAGGAAGACGGCAACAAGCGCTACCGCTACCGCGTCGAGCCCAACGAAATGCCCGAGGGCCTGTACAAACTGCGGCCCAACCACCCGCTGTCACGCAACCTCGACCACAACTGGCAGCAGGCCCTGCAACGGACCTCGTCCGAGCGCCGGGTTGCCGTTGAATGGCACGCGTTACTGCGTGAGCAACGCCTGATGCTGACCCTCAGCAGCGAAGAAGGCGTCAGCGTGCAGGTAGCCCTGGAAGGCCCGTTCGGCGCAGCCAACAAGCCGCAGCAGGCACTGGAGCAATTGCACGACCTGCTCGGCCAACTGGGCACCACGATGTACCACGCCGACAGCATCGAGCTGGACGCCCCGCAGGCGTACTTCATCCCCAACTCGCTGCTCAAGGCCCTGCGCCGCGAAGCCATCGAGGCGCTGACTGCCGCACGTGTGCAGGCGCACCCGCGTGGCGGGCGCAAGGCCGAAACCACGCCGCCGCCGGTGTACCCAGAGTCGCACCTGTCGTTCCTGGCCAACGTGTACAACCAGAAGGCCCGCGACTTCTACCACCGCCACGGCGTGCAGCTGATCGACGCGGCCTACGAGGCCCATGAAGAACACGGCGAAGTGCCGGTGATGATCACCAAGCACTGCCTGCGCTTCTCCTTCAACCTGTGCCCCAAGCAGGCCAAGGGCGTGACCGGCGTGCGCACCAAGGTGGCACCGATGCAGCTGATTCAGGGGGACGAAGTGCTGACCCTGAAGTTCGACTGCAAGCCGTGCGAGATGCATGTAATCGGCAAGATGAAAAACCACATCATCGACCTGCCGACCCCGGGCAGTGCGGTGGCACAGGTGGTTGGGCATATCAGCCCGGAAGACCTGCTGAAGACGATTCCGCGTGGGGCGCATTGATCTTTTTAGCCTGTAAGGGCCCTTTCGCGGCTAAAGCCGCTCCTACAATTGTCCGCGTATTGACCGCGCGGCCCTCACGGCCGACGCGGTCGTTGTAGGAGCGGCTTTAGCCGCGAAGCGCCGCGCGGGCGGCGCTCGATCTCACAAACGCCAAAAATGCCATGGCGTACCCCGCAAAGCTCAACGTATCTGGTGCTTATGCAACAACCGGTAAAACGTCGGCCGCGAAATACCCAGCACCTTGGCCGCGACACTCAGGTTGTCACTGTGCCGGTTGAGCACATCGCACAGCGCCTGTCGCTCGGCGCGGTGTTTGTACTCTTCCAGCGTGCCCAGTGGTTGTTGCTCCTGGTCGAGCAACTGCAAACCCAGGTCCTGTGCCTCGATCTGCCGCCCTTCGGCCAGCACCAGCCCACGCCGTACGCGGTTGGCCAGTTCGCGGACATTGCCGGGCCAGTCATGCCGGCCCATCGCCGCCAAGGCGTGGTCGCTGAATGAACGTGGCCGGCGGCCGGTTTCCAGGCTGTAGAAATGGGCAAAGTGGCTGGCCAGCATCGACAAGTCGCCATGCCGGTCGCGCAGCGGTGCAGTGACCACCTGCAACACGTTCAGGCGGTAATACAGGTCTTCACGAAAACGCCCTTGCTCGATGGCCCGTTCCAGGTCCACGTGGGTTGCCGCCAACACCCGTACATCCACCGGAATCGGCTGGCTGCCGCCCACCCGCTCGATATGCTTTTCCTGCAGGAAGCGCAGCAAGTTGGCCTGCAACTCCAGCGGCAGGTCGCCAATTTCATCAAGGAACAACGTGCCGCCATGCGCCGCTTCAATCCGCCCGGCCTTGCGTTGATGCGCCCCGGTAAAGGCGCCCTTCTCATGGCCAAACAGTTCGGACTGAATCAAATGTTCGGGGATTGCCCCACAGTTGATGGCGATGAACGGCTGCTCGCTGCGCTGCGACTGGCGGTGCAGGGTACGCGCCACCAGCTCCTTGCCGGTACCGCTTTCACCGCGGATCAGTACCGGTGACTCAGTCGGCGCCAGTTTGCCCAGCAACTTGCGCAACTCGCGGATCGGCCGGCTTTCGCCCAGCAACTCGTGGGTGGCCTCATCGACCTTGACCGCCCCTTTGCCGCGCAACCGCGCCATGCCGAACGCCCGGCCCAGCGTGACCTGCACCCGGGATACATCGAACGGCAAGGTGTGGAAGTCGAAAAACCATTCACAGACAAAATCGCCGAAAGCCGGCATGCGCAGCTGCTCGGCGCTGAGCACCGCGATCCATTCGGTGTTGCTGCGCTTGATCATGTCCTTGACCGCGTCCGGGTGGCGCAGGTGCGACGCCTGCAAGCGCAACAGGCCTACATCGCAAGGGTGATCCAGGGCGGAGCCGAGCATACAGCTGTCCACATCCCAGCCCGCGTTGTGCAGGCCAGGCAATAGACGATGGCAGTCGTCGCAGGGGTCGACGATAAGCAAACGACGTTGGGCGGCAGGCTGTTGCATGACCGATCCTTGGCGCCAGTTTTTGGTTTTTTGAAGTAAAACAGCAAGTTGTGGCGCCCGATTAACAGTAGCAATGAAGTTGACGGTTCCCAGTACCGTCTGTCTGCCGACGCATTTTTTTACAATCCTCCACGGGAATTTTCGCATTTTATCGACATCACATGGCGGCGCAGGGAACAACGGATTTGCCCCTGACAAAAAAATTTACACCCCCTGTGTGACTTACCCCCGGACAACGAGCATCAGTACACATAACCCCGCGCTGCACTTCGCGATGATTGAGGCGACTTTGAAGCAACGCGGACTTAACTTCGCTGTTTGGGACCATAGAGAGACCGAACCATGAATGCCCCGCTCCGTGTCAACGAAGCACTGCTGATTGCCGACCACGCCTTCGAACCTTTCCAGTGCGTAGCCTGGGATGCACCCAACGGTACTGGTGAACTAAGCCTGGCAGTGATCGACCGGACCAGCACCCGCATCGGCGCCAAGCAAGTGTCTTCGCGTATCTATTCCGACCCGGCCCAGTGGGCCAGCCTGATCGAAGAAGTGCGCGCCGAACTGTGCGAAAAAGGTTACGACCTGCAACCCTGGTCGATGCCAAAATAATTGCGACCGGCAAAACAAGTGCGTGCAGCGCCACGCACTTGTGCAACTTCCTTGGCGCAGCGTTGGCAACTTTTGTTATTGCGACATAATGCCGCGCAGGCTCTGTTCATTCCACGACCTTGAACTGCTGCACATGCTGGTAATCCGCCCGCAATTGTTCAGCCAGTCGCTGTGCACGCCCCAGGCGCACCGGCGCCAGTTCCATATCCACCAATAACGTGGCACAGGGCATCGGCTGCACCGTGTCCCCGTTTTGCAGGCGACCGTCGGTAAATACGAGGCAGCGCACGGCTTCTTGCGGATGCGCCTGTTGCCGCGCCAGTAGCCACTGCCGGGCCTGCTCCAAGGCCGCGATCAATGGCGTCCCACCTCCAGCCCCCAAAGCCTGTAACCAGGGCTGCAACGCGGCCGAAGCCTTCAAGCCGTGGCGCTGCCATTGCGGCGTGCGCCCACTGGCGGTCAGCAAGGCCAGCCGGGCACGCTGGCGATAGGCTTGGTCGAACAGTGCCGCCAGCAACCCTTTGGTTTGAGACAGGGCCTGATGCCGACGCGTCGAGGCCGACGCATCGACAATCACCAGCCACAACTCTGCGGGTTTGCCTTGGCGCTGTTGCCAACACAAGTCCTGCCGCTGGCGTGGTCGCCCCTTCAGCAAGGTCGGCAGCCAGGCTACCCGGCCGACCGCCGCATTACGCACGCGGCCACGGCTGACACCGTACTGCTTGCCTGCACCCGCTTTGGCATCCGCCCCTGTGGCAGGTGGCTGGGGGATGCTCAGGGCTTTTTTGCCCAGTTCGGCACCTCACGGCGGGCGCCGCTGACCACCGGCTGTGCCGGCAATGCCCCCCAGTCGCCCTGCCCGCCCTGTCCGCCAGCGTTTGCGCCCCCCTGCTGACCGGCCTGCTGTTCCGGCGGCGACGGCGGGTTGGCCTGGGGCCTGACATGGCGGCGATGGCGCAAGGCGAACTCGGCCACGGCCTCGACATCCGCTTCAGTGATGGCGGCAGCACCGCGCCAGGCGCAGTGGGCACGCGCTGCACGCAGCCACACCAGGTCGGCTCGCAGGCCATCGACGCCAGCGGCGTAGCAGCGCTCGGTAATCCAGGCCAGCGCCTGGTCGTCCAGGGCAATACCGGCCAGCGCGTGACGTGCCGTTTGGCAACGCTCGCGCAATTGCGCCTGGGCCGTAGCCCATTGCGCGCAGAACGCTTGCGGGTCGCTGTCAAACGCCAGGCGCCGGCGAATGATCTGCTGCCGTGCCTCGGGCTCGGGCAACCCCTCCAGCACCACGTTCAGGCCGAAACGGTCGAGCAGTTGCGGGCGCAGCTCGCCTTCTTCCGGGTTCATGGTGCCGATCAGCACGAAACGGGCACTGTGCCGGTGCGAAATACCGTCGCGCTCGACGCGGTTGGTGCCACTGGCCGCCACATCAAGTAGCAGGTCGACCAGGGTATCGGGTAACAGGTTGACCTCATCGACATACAGCACGCCACCGTCGGCCTGGGCCAGCACGCCCGGCGAGAACTGCGCCTTGCCCTGCCCCAGCGCGGCATCCAGGTCGAGGGTGCCGACCAGCCGCTCTTCACTGGCGCCCAGCGGCAAGGTAACGAATGGGCCTTCGCCAAGCAGGTCGGCCAGGCCACGGGCCAGGGTGCTCTTGGCCATGCCGCGCGGCCCTTCAATCAGCACGCCGCCGATTTTCGGGTCGATGGCGGTCAGGCACAGCGCCAGCTTCAGGTCGTCGGCACCGACCACGGCGGCCAGTGGAAATTGCACGGGTTCACTCATTTCAAGCCTGTTCCTCGCCGTCGAGCAGTTGTTCCTCAAGGGCTTCGCGGTAGTCGCCCGGCGCCTGCCACAGGCCCCGCTGCTGGGCCTCCAGCAAGCGCTCGGTGAGGTCGCGCAGGGCCTCGGGGTTGTGCTCGCGCATGAAATCGCGGGTTACCGGGTCGAGCACATAGGCATCGGCCAGCCCCTGGTAATGATGGTCGTCGATCAGGTGGGTGGTGGCGTCGAAGGCAAACAGGTTGTCGACCGTCGCCGCCATCTCGAAGGCGCCCTTGTAGCCGTGGCGCTTGACCCCGTCGATCCACTTGGGGTTGAGCGCACGGGCGCGGATCACCCGGTTCAGTTCTTCCTTCAGGGTGCGGATGCGCGGCCGGTCGGCCTGGCTGTGGTCACCGTGATAGCTGGCCACGCCAGCGCCGCTCAGGGTTTCCGACGCGGCGAGCATACCGCCCTGGAATTGGTAGTAGTCGTTGGAATCGAGCAGGTCGTGCTCGTGGTTGTCCTGGTTCTGCAGCACCGCCTGCACCTTGGCCAGGCGCTGGGCGAACTGGGCGCGGGCCGGGGTGCCGTCGTCGCTGGCGCCGTAGGCGTAGCCGCCGTGGTTAAGGTAGACCTCGGCCAGGTCGTCGCGGCTGTGCCACAGCCGCCCGTCAATGGCGTTCTGCACCCCGGCACCGTAGGCACCGGGTTTGGCACCGAACACCCGCCAGCCGGCCTGGCGCGCGGCTTGCTCGGCGTCCACGCCTTGTGCCTGCAACACGGCGCGCTCGCTGCGCACGCGGGCCGCCAGCGGGTTGAGGTCGTCGGGCTCATCCAGCGCGGCCACCGCCTGCACCGCCGCATCGAACAGGCGGATCAGGTTGCCGAAGGCATCGCGGAAGAACCCGGAAACACGCAGGGTCACGTCCACCCGCGGGCGGTCAAGCAGGCTCAGCGGCAGGATTTCAAAGTCGTCAACGCGCTGGCTGCCCGTGGCCCATACCGGCCGCACGCCCATCAGCGCCATCGCCTGGGCGATATCGTCGCCACCGGTGCGCATGGTCGCCGTGCCCCACACCGACAAGCCCAGCTGACGCAGGTGATCACCGTGGTCCTGCAGGTGGCGCTCAAGAATCAGGTTGGCCGAGGCAAAGCCCAGGCGCCAGGCCGTGGTGGTGGGCAGGTTGCGCACGTCCACGGTATAGAAGTTGCGGCCAGTGGGCAGCACGTCGAGGCGGCCACGGCTGGGCGCCCCACTGGGGCCAGCGGGCACGAAGCGCCCGGCCAGCGCCGCCAGCAGGCCATTCATTTCGGCAGCGCCGCAGGCATCCAGGCCGGGTGCCACCGCTTCGCGCAGGGCCTGCACCACATCCTGTACCGGCTGCCATGGGGCAAGGCCCGGCAATACTGCCGTGCCGCCCAATGCCTGCTCGATCACCTGCAGCGCCAACAGTTCGAGGCGCTCGCGGGTATCGCCACAGGTTCGCCATGGCTCGCTGCTCACCGCCTGCAACTGCTCGGGATGGGCGCCCTGCCACGGCTGGCCGAGTTCGCAATCGAGCGGGTCGAAGCCCGGTACCAACGCCTTGGCCAAGGCCCGCAGCAGGCTGGCATTGCCACCGCGACCGTCGCCACGCTCGACCCTGAGCAACGCCAACAGGGTATCCAGGCGCAGCCGGCCCGTGGGCGACTCGCCGAACACATGCAGGCCATCGCGAATCTGCGACTCCTTGAGGTCGCACAGGTAGGTGTCCAGCCGTGGCAGCCACACGGCGGCATCGTCCAGCTGGCCTTCCAGTTGCAGCTCACGGTCGATGTGGTTGGCCTTGACCAGCTCGAGGATGTCGCGTTGCAACTCGCGGGCACGCCGCGGGTCAAGCAGTTGCGCTTCGTAGAACTCGTCGGCCAGTTGCTCCAGGTGGCGCAACGGGCCGTAGGTTTCGGCGCGGGTCAGCGGCGGCATCAGGTGGTCGATGATCACTGCCTGGGTGCGGCGCTTGGCCTGGGCACCCTCGCCCGGGTCGTTGACGATGAACGGGTAGATGTTCGGCAGCGGGCCGAGCAAGGCGTCCGGCCAGCACTGCGCCGACAGCCCGACGCCCTTGCCGGGCAGCCATTCGAGGTTGCCGTGTTTGCCAACGTGAATCACCGCGTCGGCGGCAAAGGCATGGCGCAGCCAGAAATGGAACGCCAGGTAACCATGCGGCGGCACCAGGTCGGGGTCGTGGTACACCGCGCTGGGGTCCACCTGGTAGCCGCGTGCCGGCTGGATACCGACGAAAGTCAGGCCAAAGCGCAGGCCGGCAACCATCAGCCGGCCACTGCGGTACATCGGGTCCTGTTCGGGCGCCCCCCAGCGTTCCAGTACTGCCTGGCGGTTGGCCTCGGGCAAGCGCTCGAACGCGGCATGGTAGTCGGCCAGGCTCAGGCTCTGGGCACAGGGGCGCTGGTCGAGGTGGTCGAGGTCGTTGGTCACGCCGCCCAGCAACTGATGAATCAGTTGTGTGCCGCTGCCCGGCAACTCGGCCAGCGGATAGCCTGCGGCCTTCAACGCCTTGAGGATGTTCAGCGCGGCTGCCGGTGTGTCCAGGCCCACGCCATTGCCAATGCGGCCATCGCGGGTCGGGTAGTTGGCCAGCACCAGGGCCACGCGCTTCTGTGCATTGGGCAGGCGCGCCAATTCGACCCAGCGCCGCGCCAGTTCGGCAACGAAGTCCATGCGCTCGGGGTGGGCGCGGTAGCACACCACGTCGGACTGGCTGCGCTCGCTGCGCCAGGCCATGTCCTTGAAACTGACCGGGCGGGTGATGATGCGCCCGTCCAGCTCTGGCAAGGCAATGTGCATGGCCAGGTCACGCGCGCCCAGGCCCTGCTCGCTGGCTTCCCAGCCGGGCTGGTTGTCCTGCGCGCAAATGGCCTGCAACACCGGGATATCGCGGCGGAACGGGCGCAAGTTGGGGCGTTCGGGGCTGGACAGGGCAAAACCGGTGGTATTGACCAGCACCTCGGCGCCGACCTCGTCCAGCCAGGCTTCGACCTGCTCCAGGCAGGCGCTTTCCTTGAGGCTGGCCACAGCGATCGGCAGCGGATTCAACCCGGCCGCCTGCAGGCGCTGGCAGAACACGTCGATGAACGCGGTGTTGGCAGCTTGTAGGTGCGAACGGTAGAACAGCAGCGGCGCCACCGGCTGTTCGGGGTGCCACTGGGGGTACCAGTCCTCCAGCGCCGCGCTGCCCTTCTGCGGGTGGTACACCGCCGTGCGCGGCAACGGCTGGGGCTCGTCCCAGGCATAGTCGCGGCCTAGCCACTGGCTGGCCAGGCAGTTGAACAGGTTGATGGCGTTGGCCTTGCCGCCCTGACGCAGGTAGTGCCAGAGGCGTTCGGCCTGCGCGCCGGTGACGCTGCCCAGGCGGGTAAGCTCCGGGTCCGGGCGGTCGTCGCCCGGCACCAGGATCAGCTGCACGCCACGGGCAGCCAGTTCGACCAGTTGCTCGACGCCATAGCGCCAGTAGCCGACGCCACCGTGCAGCGACACCAGGATGACCTTGGCATGGCGCAGCACCTCGTCGACATACAAGTCCACCGAGGCATGGTTCTGCACCTGCATCGGGTTGGCCAGGCGCAGGCTGGGGAAGTCTTCGGGCAATTGCTCGGCGGTGTCGGCGAGCAATGCCAGGTGTGAATCGCCGCTGCAGAGAATCACCAGTTCGGCGGGTGTCTGACCGAGGTCGGCAATACTGTCATCCGGCACGAAGCCGCCGGGCTGGGTCCGCAGCAGGTGCACGGGTCAGGCGCCCAGGGCCTGGCGCAGGCGCGCTTCAAGCTGGGCTGCATCAAGGTCCTGGCCGATCAGCACCAGGCGGGTGATGCGCGGCTCGTCGGCGCGCCAGGCACGGTCGAAGTGCTTGTCGAAACGGGTGCCCACGCCTTGCACCAGCAGGCGCATGGGCTTGCCCGGGATGGCAGCGAAGCCTTTGGCACGCAAGATGCCGAACTCCACCACCAGTTGGGTCAGGGCGTCGAGCAGCAGGCTTTCGTCGGCTTCCGGCAGGTCGATGGAGATGGAATCAAAGGCGTCGTGGTCATGATCGTCATGGTCGTCGCCGTCGTGGTGCGAGTCGTGGTGGGTACGGCGGCCATCGATGTGCGCCTCGGATTCGGCGCCCATGCCCAGCAGCACTTCCAGTGGCAGCTTGCCGCTGCTGGCCTCGACCACCTTCACCGCTGGCGGCAGTTCTTCGGCGACTTCGGCGCGGACCTTGGCCAGGCCTTCGGCGTCGATCAGGTCGGCCTTGTTCAATACCACCAGGTCGGCACTGGCCAGTTGGTCGGCGAACAGCTCGTGCAGTGGCGATTCGTGGTCCAGGTTCGGGTCGAGCTTGCGCTGCGCATCAACCTGGTCCGGATAGGCGGCAAAGGTGCCGGCGGCCACGGCCGGGCTGTCGACGACGGTAATGACCGCGTCGACGGTGCAGGCGTTACGGATTTCCGGCCACTGGAACGCTTGCACCAATGGCTTGGGCAGGGCCAGGCCGCTGGTTTCGATCAGGATGTGGTCGAGGTCGCCACGGCGTGCCACCAGTTCGCGCATCACCGGGAAGAATTCTTCCTGCACGGTGCAGCACAGGCAGCCGTTGGCCAGTTCGTAGACGCGGCCAGTGGCCTCTTCTTCCGTGCAACCGATGCTGCATTGCTTGAGGATTTCGCCGTCGATACCCAGTTCGCCGAACTCGTTGACAATGACCGCAATGCGGCGGCCCTGGGCGTTGTCGAGCATGTGGCGCAGCAAGGTGGTCTTGCCCGAGCCGAGGAAGCCGGTAACGATGGTGACGGGGAGCTTGGCCAGTGTTTTCATGTCGCATTGCCCTTGGCAGTATGGCGCGGGCATGCAGGACGACAGCCACGGGCCAGGCCGGCCGGGCTTGTTCGCCACCGGATCACCCCGCCCGGTTGAAAGTCGAAAACGTCGCGAGGCAGGTCTCCTGGCTCGCACCGTTCCAGTTGCCCATGCTGTTAAACAGCGGGCTGGCGGGATGACGCCTTCCCGCGCGCTGGCGCAGTGGCTGTGTCGATCCGTTGTCGGTGCTTACAGTTGCGGGGGCAGCCGCGGCTTGTACCGCGTTCCCGTCTTAGCTTCGGCCTGGCCGAAGAACCTCGAAGTGGCAAGGCTACGCAGTGGTTGGCGGGTGGTCAACCATTGCTGCCGGGCTGAGCGCCCCTGATAGGGCAACTGGGTTACAGTGGCGCCTTTCCCCACGGTCAAGGACGCCCTCATGCACCTCGCCCCCGCCATACCGGTACTGCGCATTTTCTCGGTCGCCAAGGCCCGCGAGTTCTACCTCGACTTCCTGGGCTTCAGCGTCGAGGCCAACCCGTGAAGGCGATGGGGAAACGCGAAATGGCACGGCTGGAGCGGGAGCTGGTGGCCTGCCTGACCGACGCCTGCGAAACCGCCAAGGCCGAGATTGTGGGTTTCAGCTGGCTCACCCATCGCCTTGATCCCGACCATTTTCCGGCCAGCCTGCTTATTACCTGGGTGTTCGAGCAAGAGGCCGACAAGGCCGCTGCCATGGCGGGTGACGCCAAGGCGCGCATGCTGGCGCTGACCGGCCTGGCGTTGGAGCAGGCCCGCATTGCGCTGGACCATCCGGCCTGGCATGTAAGGTTTGACAGTGAAGAAGCCTGCAAGCAGAGCCACGGCGGCGATTGGGCCACGCGCTTGATGGGGCGCTGAGCCCGGGGGCTTGGCGGAAGATTTGCAGCGCCTGTGAGATAGAGCGCCGCCCGCGCGGCGCTTCGCGGCACAAGGCCGCTCCCACATCTGTTTCGGGCCAATCACTTCTGTGAGGCCTACTCTGCCCGCCTTGTTCGTCCCATTCGATATTGAAGGTGTCGCCTCTGCTTTTCATCGATATCCAGCCATGCACCAAGGGGGGCGCGCCTATGACCCAGGAGTAACTGGCCCGAAACTGATGTGGGAGCGGCCTTGTGCCGCGAAGCGCCGCGCGGGCGGCGCTCGATCTTGCAGGCGATGTAAATGGTGTGCCGAGCACCCCGTAGCCCCACCGCAAAACCCACGCCGGGCCGCAATAAATGCATCGCAGGCTATCAATTCGTGACTGGCCGTTCCCGATCCGCCAAGGATGTATTAAGGTGGCATGGTGCGCATATAACAGCAGCCCGAGCGATCGGGCACTTGCAAGACAATGAGGGTGTCATGAGCAACGAAAGCATTAACTGGGACAAGCTGGGTTTCGACTACATCAAGACCGACAAACGCTACCTGTCCGTATGGCGCAATGGCGAGTGGGACAAGGGCACCCTGACCGAAGACAACGTGCTGCACATCAGTGAAGGCTCCACGGCCCTGCACTACGGCCAGCAGTGCTTCGAAGGCCTGAAGGCCTACCGTTGCAAGGACGGCTCGATCAACCTGTTCCGCCCAGACCAGAACGCCGCCCGCATGCAGCGCAGCTGCGCCCGCCTGCTGATGCCGCACGTGCCGACCGATGTGTTCATCGAGGCGTGCAAGCAAGTGGTCAAGGCCAACGAAAAGTTCGTGCCACCGCACGGTAAAGGCGCCCTGTACCTGCGCCCGTTCGTGATCGGCACCGGTGACAACATTGGCGTGCGCACCGCCCCCGAGTTTATCTTCTCGGTATTCGCCATCCCGGTTGGCTCGTACTTCAAGGGCGGCATGAAGCCGCACAACTTCCAGATTTCCAGCTTCGACCGTGCTGCCCCGCAAGGCACCGGCGCGGCCAAGGTCGGTGGCAACTACGCCGCCAGCCTGCAGCCGGGCGCTGAAGCGAAGAAAGCCAACTTCGCTGACGCCATCTACCTCGACCCGCTGACCCACACAAAGATCGAAGAAGTCGGTTCGGCCAACTTCTTCGGCATCACCGCCAACCATGAATTCGTCACCCCGAAATCGGCGTCGGTGCTGCCAGGCATCACCCGCCTGTCGCTGATGGAACTGGCACAATCGCGCCTGGGCCTGACCGTGATCGAAGGCGACGTGGAAATCAGCAAGCTGGACCGCTTCATCGAAGCCGGCGCTTGCGGTACCGCTGCGGTGATCACCCCGATCGGCGGCATCGAGCACAACGGCAAGCTGCACGTGTTCCACGACCTGGAAAAAGTCGGCCCGGTTACCCAGAAGCTCTACAACGAGCTGACCGGCATCCAGAGCGGTGATGTCGAAGCACCGGCAGGCTGGATCGTCAAAGTCGCCTGAGGCGCTTTGGCGGTATGAAGACGGGGCATGCCAGCGATGGCATGCCCCGTTTTTTTTGCACTCGTGAAAGCTGGCGCGATCTCTTGTAGGAGCGGCCTTGTGTCGCGATGGGCCGCGCAGCGGCCCCGGCAATCTACGCGGCGACACTGAAAACCTGGGGCCGCTGCGCGCCCCATCGCGACACAAGGCCGCTCCTACAGGGGACCGCGTCGGACGGGAGGGTTAGGCCATGCGGCGCTGCATCAGCAGGTGCCGGGCTTTGTCGAACGCCCAGTTGTACAACACGGTGTAGGGTAGAATGATCACAAAGAAGCCCAGCTCCACCATAAACGCCTGCAGCAGCGAGATATCCAACATCCACGCCGCCACCGGCAAGCACCACACCACCAGCCCTGCCTCAAAGCCCAGACCGTGCACGAAACGCGCGCGGGCCTTCCAGTGGATACGCTCAGAGTGCACATACCGATCGACCAGCGCGTTGTAGACCATGTTCCACAGCATGGCGATTACCGACAGGGTCACCGCCAGCGCCCCTGCCGTCGCCAGCGACTTGCCCATGATCCAGGACAACAGCGGCGCACACAGCAGCACGGCGAACACCTCGTAACCAACGGCGTGTACCAGGCGTTCGGTGAAAGACACGTTTTTCATAGCATATTCCATCCATTGCGTGAGTCGTGCTTCCTATTGTCTTTGACAGAACTGATACTCGCGACATAGCCACCATCGGTTTTATCAATACCATGCGCTACTCCCCCGAAGCTCTGGTTGCCTTTGTCGAAGCCGCGTCGCTGGGTTCGTTCTCTGCCGCGGCGCGCAAACTTCGCAAAAGCCAATCCACCATCAGCATCGCGATCGCCAATTTCGAAGCCGATATCGGCTGCCCGCTGTTCGACCGTGGTGGCCGCCACCCCACGCTGAATGAAGCGGGCCGGCAGGTGCTGAGCCATGTCGAGGCGATTCTGGATGCCAGTGCCCAGCTCGATGCGCTGGCGGTGCGGCTGGCAGAAAATGTCGAGGCGCTGGTGTCGGTAGTGATGTCAGACAGCTACAGCGTCACCTTTCAGGGCGCGGTCATGGCCCGCTTTGCCGAGCATTACCCGCATACCGAGCTGCGCTGCGGCCCGTCGGAAGATGCCGATGTGATCGAGCTGATCCAGCAGGGTCTGGCGCATATCGGCATTCTGGCCACTCAGCCCAGCTACCCCGCCGATGTGGCCGTGGCGCGCCTGCCCGAGCAGGCGGAGTTTGCTGTGTACGTGGCCCGCGGGCATCCGTTGGCGGGCCTTGAACACGTGCAGGCGCAGCATCTGGAAAGCACCCGGCAGCTGTATATCAAGACCTACGCCCCCAGCCTGCACCACGGCCGCGGCCAAGCCTGGTCAGCACCGGATTACCTCACCCTGCTGGAGTTTGCCGTGCGCGGATTTGGCTGGGCCGAACTGCCCAGGGCGCTGGTGGCGCGGTTTGGCGGTGGGTTGGTTGAGCTGCGGGTGGCGGGTTATCCGCGCCGGGTGGATATGGATGTGGTCTGGTCCAGCCGGCGCGCGCTGGGGCCGGCGGGGCAGTGGTTGGTGCGGCAGATGTTGGGGGAGTAGGGCAATCTCAGCTACCAGATCCGGGGGCTGCTTTGCAGCCAATCCGACCGGTCCGGCGCACCGGCAAGGCCGCTCCTAGAGAAGAGCGCGATCCCCTGTGGAAGCGGGCAGGCCTGCAAACACCGGCGTAGCCGGTGCCAGATACCGCGTCGCCTGCTTCGCGGGCATGCCACACAGAAACATGCACAGCCAATGTAGGAGCGGGTTTACCCGCGAAGCAGGCGACGCGTTGGATGGCACGGGCGTCGCCCGTGTTCGCGGGTGAACCCGCTCCCACAAGGACCGCGGGAGTCTTTCACAGGTGATTGCAATTCAATCTCCCGCAGCCACGTCTACCACCTTCCAACTGTCATCCGGGTCGAAGCGTTTCATTTCCTTAGCCAGCCTGTCGCCGCGCGGGCCGAGGTCTTTCTCGAATATCTGGCCGTCATGGCTGATCATGAAGCTCATCACCCCGGTGTCATCGTACCTGGCCGGCCAGGCGACCATGGCGAAGCCGCGGCTCATCTGGTCGCCGATCAGGTAGCTGTAGGCACCGCCAGGGGCGGAGGGGCCTTGGGCGTCGAGGATGCGGAAGTGGTAGCCGTACCAGGCATCGCCGAGCTGTTCCTGGCCGAACAGCGGGCCGAGTGGGCTGATCGCTTTGTCGCCGTCGCCGTCATCTTCCCAGTACAACCCGTCATGCTTGCCGGGTTCGCTGAAGATTTTCTGTGCATATTCCAGCGCGCCATTGCCGTTGTGGTCCTGGGTGGCGTAGTCCATTTGCGCGTCGTGATAGGCCAACAACGACTGCAGCACGCCCAGCTCGTTGCGGCCGATGCGCCTGGCACGGATCTCGGCACTGCCGGCCTTGAGGTCGAAGCGCCAGCCCTGGCTGCTTTTGGTCAGCGGTATGGGCAACGTCCAGTGATCACTGCCGACCGCCAGAATGGCCTTGCCCTCGCTTGCCATGTCGATGCTGTGCTGCGCAGCATAGGCCTGCAGGAAAGCGTCCACATCGCTGCGTTGCATACCACCGCGCGGTATGTAGGTACGCCAGTCATCGCCCAGCAACTGTGCCAGGCGGGCTTCGTCTGGTTTGTCCTGGCCCAGTGCCGCTACCAATGCTTCCACTGCCTTGTCCGGCGCCGGGAAGGCTTCCTGCGCAGCGGCCAGGGAGGACCAGGCCAGGCCAGCAGCCAGCAGCAATGCCGCTATTGTTGAACGGTTCATCGACGGCCACCTCCACCGCGACGTGCCGGTGCACTGGGCCGGGAAATCTGGTGACCGGTGGCACGTGATGCATTGGGCCGCTGGGCAAACGACTGGCTGGTGCGGCCGCGGGTGGCCTGGGCACTGGTGCGCGACGGCGAGCGCACGCCATCGAACGCATTATTGCGAGCCCGGCCTGCGGTATTCGCCGGGCGGTTCTGCGCCACCTGGCGCGCCTGGCCTTCACCTTGCCGACGTTGGTTCAACTGGCTGTTCTGCTGCCGCTCCTGGCCGTGGCGTGCTGGCTGTTGGCGGTCGGCAACCCTTGGGTTGTCGCCACGGGGCTGCGTGCGGTTGCCCACCGTGTTGTCTGCCCTCGCTTCGCGCATTTGCTGGCGTGCCTGGTTGTTGCTGGTCGCCGGCCGCTCGATACCGGCGCGGTCCATCGAAGCACGCGCCTTGTCCCGCGCCTGGGCACGTCGAGCGTCATCGCCACGGAACGCGGTGCGCTGCGAGGCACCGTCCAGCTGGCGGCCATATTGCTGGCGGCTGCGGGCATCACGATAAGGCACGCCGTCGCGGTTTGCGGCGTTGTGCTGCCATTTGTTGTTGGTGATACGGTTGTTACCGTTGATGTTGTTGTAGCGGTTGACGTCGATGTCGATGTCATTGTTGCCCCAGTCACAGTCCCCCCATAGCGAGGCGACGATTGCCACACCGGTGCCAAAGGCCAAGCCGGCTACCAGCGCGGAACCGGGGTAATACATCGGCGGTGGCGGGTAATACGCCGGCGGCGAGGCCGGGTAAGCCCAGGTGCCATAAGTGGTGGCCGGATTGTAGGTGGGCACGTACACCACTTGCGGGTCGGCCGGTTCGATGACAATGGTGGTGGGTGGCGCGCTGGCGGTGATCACCTGAGTGCTACCGCCGCTGGAAGCAGGTGCAGGTGCAGGTGCCGCGGCAGGTGCGATGGAGTTCTGCACGGTCACGTTCTGGTACGGGTTGCTTTGCAGGTTTCCGGCGGCCTGGGCCTGGTGGCGCAAGCGCTGCACGCTGCCCATGACATCGTCGGGCTGGGCGAGGAAGGCATCACCCAGGCGCTGTACCCAGACCGGGTCCTGGCCAAGGGTTGCCAGCACCTGCGGAAAGGCCACCAGTGCCTGCACACTTGGGTCCCAAGGCTGCTTGGCCACCTGCTTGACCGCGTCGTCACCGGCGGCCTTAGGGTTGGCCTTGGACCAGGTCACGGCTTCGCTCACCTGCCCCGGATAGGTCGATGCCATCAACACCTGGGCCAGCAACGGGTCTGGATACAGGGCGATGGGCGCAGTCATCTGGTCCAGTTGTTCCTGGTTGAAGACCGGGTCCTTGCTGGCGGCCGGTGGCGCCGGGTCTGGCGCGGGTACGTCTTCGGCCAGCGCCAGGCCAGGCGCAGCGCTCAGGCACAGGACTGCTGACAGGACAGCAAACAATGGCATGCGCATCGCTTATCCCCATGAGGTCAGACGGCGTGGAATAAGGGTAGCAACGGCCGTGGGTTTGGCCACATGCGGGGGGGCGTAAACTTTTCGTTGTGATCCGCCTGGCTGCACTGACCAGCATCCATCGATAGTCACTATCGAGAATGGCAATTTTTACCAAATGACGCAGCCTAATAACCTAGCTCCATCGACTCGCCGCCCACGACCCCGGCCCCTGGAGCTCCCTGATGAATACCCTGGCCCGCTTGCTGTCCGCCACCCTCGCCGTACTTGCCATCGCCATCAGCAGCGGCTGTGCCAGCCACCCTGAGCTGCGCCCGTACAGCGCCCAGGAAACCCGCCAACTGCAGCTGGAAGCCTTGCAGCGGCGTGGCCTGTCGCTGGACGACTACGAACTGCAACGGCGGGTGATCCAGCGTGCCGGCAACCTGCCGGTGGTAACCGAAGCCGCTGACACCGACCGTTCGACCAAAGGCTGAACGGGCTGATCCAAGGTTCCCTCGCGCCACCTGCACAGGTATCCTTTAGCGCTCTACCGCAAGCCTTCCAGGACGGAGACCATGATCAGGCCCCTTCTGTTGCTGAGTGCTGCCCTGCTGTTCAGCCCCCTGTTGCTGGCCCAGCAAATGAAACGCCAACTGGGCGATTTCGACTTCACACTTGGCACCACACCCTCGCGCAGCATGGCCCAAGGGCTGATATCACCCACTGCAGTGGGTGCGTTCCATGGTGGACTGGACCTTAGTCACTCCAGCGGCTGGTACCTCGGCCAGTACGCCCCGAGCATGGGCGTGACCCACAATTCGACCCTGCGCCTGGACAGCTACCTGGGTTACAAGCAGCATTTCGACAGCAGCTTGGGCTATGAGGTGGGGTTGATCCACTATAGCCAGCCCAACATCGCAGGCCCCGACAGTTTTGCCCTGTACGGTGGTATCTCTGTGCTCGGCAGCCGCTTCGGCGGGGCACTGCGTGACAACCCCGACAACCGCACCGGTACGCTGTTCGCCGACTTCGGCCAACTGCCGCTGTTCGACGTCGACTTCACCGTCAAGCTCGCCCACCACCGCCTGGGCACGCCGTTCACCATTGGCGATGGCAGCCAGGTCAGCGGCTTTTCCGATTGGTCGCTGGAACTGTCGCGGCCTTGGCTGGGCATCGACCTTAATCTGATCTATAGCAACTCCAGCCTCAGTGGCGGTGGCTGCGATGCGTACTCGGGCATCAACACCTATTGCGACAGCGTCGTCACGCTCAAGGCGCAGCGCAGTTTCTTTTAACGACGCGGTAGCAGCGCCAGGGCGATACCGCGATGTTCGCGGCTAAAACCGCACACACCGTCTGCGAGCGGGTTATTGCACGGCGGCCATGGCGTCAATTTCTACCAGCATTCCGTCCAGCGCCAACCGTGGAACCGGAATCAGCGTGCAGGTCGGTTTCATGTGTGGGCCCCAGGCCCTGTCGGCTTCCGCTACCCACTGCCGTAGGCGCATTTCGCTGTGGTCGACAATCAGCAGGGTCAGCTTGAACACCTGGGCCAGACTGGCGCCTTTCGATGCCAGTGCCAGCTCAAGGTTGGCCAGCGCCTGGCGGGCCTGTTCGGCGAACAACGGCGACAACGCTCCGTCGCTGTCCTCGCCGCCTTGGCCGGCAACGCACAGCAGGCGGCTGCCGGCGCGTACCTCGGCGACATGGGAATAAGCGTTGCCACTGGGGTCGTACAGGCTTTCGGGGTTGCTTAGCTGAAATGCGCTTGGTTGGGTCACGACAAGCCCTCGTTCTGATGGAAGAGCGGCGCAGTATCGGACCTGAAGTTAACTCGAGGTCAAGCACAATGTAGGACACTTCCCACAAGACCCCGTCATGCTTGAACCAAGCGTCTGTTTGCGCGGCCGCCGTGAACCAGTAGATTGCAAGGCCCGGCATGGAGGCCTGTTCGCAACAAGGAAAACCAATGAGTAAATTTGATTTTCAGCTGGCCTATACCATCAAGCCCTGCAACCCTGAACGCGATGAAACTGATGCAGCAAAGGCCCGCCTGCACCTGCGCGAAGATCTGCGCCTGGACACCGTCGAGCACATTGAAACCACCCTGCTCGGCAACGTCACGCTCCAAAGCAGTACGCTCGCAGACCGCAAGCGGGAGGCTGAAAAGCTGGTTCACGATTACATCCACAAAGCGCTCAAGAAACTGGACGTGCTGTCTACCGTAAAGTTCTATGGCTGCCTGATGGTGGATGGCCTGGGCCCGGCTATCCGCTTCAACATCCTGCCCAAATGAACCTCCACAGCCTCAGGCGCCCCCGCGCCTGAGGCAGTGTGCTGTTATTTTTCCTGCAGTACCGCCCTGCCCTTCACCGCCCGCGGCCCGCGCCAGGCCCAGAACAGCAAGCCGGGAATTGGCGCGTAGACCACAAAGACGATCCACAGCATCTTGCGCTCAGCGCGCCGCTCGCTGCCGATGATGTGCCAGATGGCCCAGATTTCCATGAGGATGACCAAGGCCGCGATGATGATCCAGATCGTACCGATTTCCATGAACGCTCTCCCATTGGCATGTAATGGCTTGGGTTGCAGCGGGCGCTGAGGGTTCAGATTGATTTGGCAAGCAGCACCCGGTTGCCTGAACACGACCTGCAATACGACACGGCCACCCGGGAGATTGTCTTTCCCACTGCCACCGGCCACACTCTCCAGGCCAGCCAGGAAGCGGAGTCCAGAGTGCCCACGCCACGCCAGTTCAGCAAGAAGACTAGCACCAGCAACATGCTGCGGCTCAAAACCAGCAGCGCCACTGCCCAGGCCCCCTACCGGGTCGATTTCGTTTTGCTGGAACATTTCTCGATGGCCAGTTTCACCGTGGCCATGGACGTGCTGGTCACGGCCAACCTGCTGCGTGCCGACAGTTTCCAGTTCACCCCGTTGTCGCTGGATGGCGATCGGGTGCTCAGTGACCTGGGGCTGGAGCTGGTGGCCACCGAGCTGTCGGCCGAAGCCTTGAAGGAACTGGACTTGCTGGTGATCTGCGGTGGTTTGCGTACCCCCCTGAAGTACCCGGAACTCGACCGCCTGCTGGGCGACTGCAACGCCCACGGCATGGCCTTGGGTGGCCTGTGGAACGGTGCCTGGTTCCTGGGCCGCGCCGGGGTGCTGGACGACTACGGCTGCAGCATCCACCCCGAGCAACGCGCCAGCTTGTCAGAGCGCAGCCCGCAAACCCGCATTACCCCGGCCAGTTTCACCTTCGACCGCGACCGGCTCAGCGCGGCCAGCCCCAACGGCGCGATGGAGCTGATGCTGGGCCTGGTGCGCCGGCTGTATGGCGATGGCCTGGCCGAGGGCGTGGAAGAAATCCTGTCGTTCTCCGGCGCGCGCTATCGCCAGGTAGGCCCCGGGGCGAAGAAGTCCATGAGCCTGCACCTGCGCACCATTGTCGAGCTGATGGAGAACAACCTTGAGGAAACCCTTAGCCTCGACCAGCTGGCAGCCTACAGCGGGCGCTCGCGACGGCAGATAGACCGGTTGTTCCAGGCCCAGCTGGGTACTTCGCCACGGCGTTACTACATGGAACTGCGCATCACCAAAAGCCGCAGGCTGCTGCAGTATTCCGACCTGTCAGTGATGGAAGTGGCGGTGGCCTGCGGATTTGTTTCGGTGTCGCACTTCAGCAAGTGCTATGCAGCGTATTTTGGTTACCCGCCGTCGCGAGAGCAGCGGTTGGGGGAGTGAGCGGGCCTGAGTGATGTGTTGTCTGGGGATTGAATAAGGTTGCATGAAGGCCGCAAGGTGTTCGACACAACAGTTTCAGCGCCTATGAGACCGAGCGCCGCCCGCGCGGCGCTTCGCGGCGCAAGGCCGCTCCCACATCTGTTTCGGGCCAATTACTCCTGTGACAGAGGCGCGCGCACCCTTGGTGTATGACTTGAAATTTGCAGAAGAGCGGGTGTGCTACCTTCGATGTCTAATGGAACAAACAAGGCGGGCAGAGATGGCCGCACAGGAGTGACTGGCCCGAAACAGATGTGGGAGCGGCCTTGCGCCGCGAAGCGCCGCGCGGGCGGCGCTCGGTCTGATAGGCGCTGAATCTCTATCGCCGTACTTACGCGCGGATATACCGCAGGACCGCATCACAGATCATCGCCTTGTGCCGCAGCTTGACCTCGTCATCAGACAGGTCGATCTGGAAAATTTCACCGAAGGTATGCCGGTTGGATACCCGATAGAAGCAGAACGCACTCATCAGCATGTGCAGGTCGATAACCTCGATGCCGGCTCGGAACACCCCTTCCTCGACACCGCGGCGCAGGGTGTTGCCCAAGGCCTCGAGCACCAGGCTGCTCATTTCACGAATGGCCGGCGACTGCTTGACGTACTCGCCATAGTGGATGTTCTCAGTGCAGATGATCCGTACAAAATCGACGTTGCGGTCGTGGTGGTCGAAGGTGAACTCCACCAGCCGGCGAATCGCCTGCTCGGCCGGCAGCGACTCCAAATCCAGGCTCTGCTCGGTCTTGCGGATGTCGCCGTACAGCTTGATCAGGCACTCGCAGTAGAGCTGCTCCTTGCTGCCGAAGTAATAGTAGATCATGCGCTTGGAGGTGGCGGTACGTTCGGCAATGGCGTCGACGCGGGCGCCGGCCAGCCCTTGCTGGACGAACTCGTTGATGGCGGCCTGGAGGATGTCCTCGCGGGTTTTCTCGGGGTTGTTCTTGCGCGTTCTGCGCACCCCGTCGGTTTCAGGCTGGCCAAGGCCGACTACGGAATCACTCATACCCACTCACAGGCTGTTTATTGGAATGCGGGGATTATCCGTTAGCACGGCTGTGCAGGGAAGCACGCTGTTGGTCGGGTGGCCATGTTGCCGTGCGGCCTCAGTCACGCTGGGCGGAAACCGGCTCCGGCGGTGGCGTCAGGTGCAGTACACGGTTGCGCCCGCCTTCGGCCAGCAGGTAGCCGCCTTTGCCATCGGCGATGATCGACTGGGGCGCCTTGAGGAAGGTCAGCACGGTGTGCTGGCTGCCATCGGCAGCGATGCGTAGCAGGCGCGCGCGGTGTGTGTTGTCCTCGCTGATCCACAGGCCGCGCTGGTCGCAGTACAGGAAAGTCGGGTTGCGCAGGCCTTCGACGACCACCGGATCGCTGCCATCGTCAGCCAGGGCGCGGACCTTGCCGTTGGCCTTTTCGGTGTACAGCAAACGGCCTTCGCAACGGGTGAGGCCTTCGGTTTCGGTCAGGCCGGAACGCAGCACCTCGAGCTGACCGCTGTTCCAGTCATAGCGCATCAGGCGGCCATTGCCCTTGCGGTCTTCGATGGCATACAGGTGGTCGCCCTCGTTCCACAGGCCTTGCACGCTTTCACCGTCGAACAGCCGGGTCACGTGGCCATCGCGGGACAGGCTGACCGGGGCCGAACCGCCTTCCTGGCTGTATACCCAGCCACCTTGCGCCGCGACCATGCCGTCGGGCTTGGACAGGTTGTCGATGACCACCACGCGGTCGCCGCTGGCAGTGATCCTGAGGATGCTGCCTCGGCCATCGTCCAGCTCGCGGCTGACCAGCAGGCTGCCATCGGCTTGGGGCAACAGCGAAGCGGCCTTGGCCACGTCGCGGTGCAGCACCTCAACGTCCCAACCGGAGGCTGCCTGGACCGGGTAGAAACTTTGCCAGGCAAAGAAGCCCAAGGCAGCTGCAAGCAGGCCGGTGGTGGCAGTCAACGCGAGGCGGGTGCGGCGCTGGCGCAGGATGTGCGGCATGTAGGGGCTCCTGAGGAATGCCGGGGATCCTAGCAAGCGAATGTGAAAAAAATGTCGAAACGGACAGCATCGTTACAAAACAAAAGGATATAAAAATAACAAAACAATCTAACAATCAGGAATATAAAAATTGAAAGCCATACGCCATCTCCTTAGGCTGGGTGCATCGTCTCTTACCCGGTTCAAGGAACAATACCCATGCCCGCCAGTGCCTTTTCCCCCCTGCGTCGCCTACTGATCGGCGGCCTGCTGGCCAGTGTCGCCAGTGCCCTGCTGCCCGGGTCCGCAGCGCTTGCCGATGACGGCAAAACCCTGCGTATCGGTTACCAGAAATTCAACAGCATCAACATCCTCAAAGGCAGCGGCGCGCTGGAAAAGGCATTGGCGCCACAAGGTGTGAAAGTCAGCTGGCATGAGTTCGCCGCCGGCCCGCAGCTGCTCGAGGCGCTGAGCACGGGCGCCATCGACCTGGGGCATGCCGCCGATGCCCCGTCGGTGTTCGCCCAGGCCGCTGGCAAACCGGTGGTATACCTGGCCGCCGAACAACCCTACCCGCGTGGTATCGGCTTGGTAGTACGTGAACAGGACCACCTGGCCAACGTGCAGGACCTCAAAGGCAAGCGCGTGGCGACCGGCCGCGGCTGGAATGCCCAGTACCTGCTGGCCGTCGCCTTGGAGCAGGCTGGCCTGAGCTATCAGGACATTACCCCCGCCTACGTGAACAATGCCGCCGATGCCGTGGCCGCGCTGCAATCAGGCAGCGTCCAGGCCGTGACCTTGTGGGACCCGTTCCTTGCCGCCGCAGAAAGCCAGCCAGGGCTGAAGAACCTGCGTGACGGCAGCGGCCTGTCCAACAACCGCACCTTCTACCTGTCCACTGCCAGCTATGCCGACCAGCACCGTGCACTGCTGAAAACCTTCTTCACCGAACTGGGCAAGGTCAGCCAGTGGGCCAACGCTCAGCCGGCCGAAGTGGCCGCATTGCTGGCCCCGCAGCTGGGGATCAGCGCCAACGTGCTGGAGGTGGCCAGCGAGCGGCGCAACTACAACGCCGTGGCCATCACCCCACAAATCGTTGCCGAGCAACAGAAGCTGGCCGACACCTTCCGGGGCCTGGGCCTGATTCCACACAAGCTGCAGGTGGCCGACGCGGTCTACCCGGCTTCCGTGTTGCCCTGAGCGGAGCGTGACGACCATGCCACGCCCGATCCGCTTCAACGCCTTCAGCATGAACGCCGCCAGCCACCAGTCCCCCGGGCTGTGGCGCCACCCGCGCAACACCAGCGTGGCGTTCAACCGCCTGGACTACTGGACCGAGCTGGCCCGCCTGCTTGAGCGTGGCCTGTTCGACGCCCTGTTCATCGCCGATGTGCTGGGTATCTACGATGTCTACCAGGGCGGCCCCGAAGCCGCCTTGCGTGGCGGTGTGCAGGTGCCGGTGAACGACCCGCTGCTGCTGGTGCCGGCGATGGCCGGGGTCACCCGGCACCTGGGCTTCGGCGTGACCTTCTCGCTGACCTACGAACACCCCTACCCCTTTGCCCGGCGCATGTCCACGCTCGACCACCTGAGCAATGGCCGGGTCGGCTGGAACATCGTCACCGGTTACCTCGACAGCGCGGCGCGCAACCTGGGCCTGGCGCATCAGCTGGGCCACGACCAACGCTACGACCTGGCCGAGGAATACCTGCAGGTGCTGTACAAGCTGTGGGAAAAAAGCTGGGAAGACGATGCCGTGCTGCTGGAGCGTGACAGCGGGCGCTACATCGAGCCTTCGCGGGTGCACCCGATCAACCATGTGGGTGAGCACTTCCAGGTGCCCGGCATGCACCTGTGCCAACCCTCGCCGCAACGCACCCCGGTACTGTTCCAGGCCGGCGCTTCGGCACGCGGCCAGCAGTTTGCCGCGCGACACGCCGAATGTGTGTTCATCAGTGGGCCAACGCCAACAGTGCTGCGCCGCTACGCCGACGGTATCCGCCAGGCCAGCGAAGCCGCCGGGCGCGGCCGTGACGAAGTGCTGATCTATGCTCAGGCGCTGCTGATCGTCGCACCCACGCAGGCACAGGCCGAAGCGCGCTTTGCCGAATACCGCCGCTATGTCGACCTGGATGCCGCTCTGGCACTGCTGTCGGGCTGGACCGGCATCGACTTTGCCGGCCTCGACCCCGATGCGCCCATTGAGTACGTCGAAAACGATGCTGGCCGCGCTGCCCTGGCGGCCTTTACCGCCGCCGACCCAAACCGTCGCTGGACCGTGCGTGAGGCCGCCGAGTTTGTTGGCCTGGGCGGCCGCGGCCCGGTGCTGGTGGGTGATGCCAGCACCATCGCCGACCAGCTGGAACGCTGGCTGGACCAGACCGGCATCGACGGTTTCAACCTGACCTACGCGGTGCAACCGGACGACCTGACCCATGTGGTCGAGCTGCTGGTCCCCGAGTTGCAACGCCGTGGCCGCTATCCATCGAACTACGCCGAGGGCAGCTTGCGCCACAAGCTGTTCGGCCAAGGTGACCGGCTGCCGGACCAACATGCTGGACGCCTGGTCGACATTCAGCAGGCAAATACCGGGTATTCCAACATTTAATTTGTGGATGGCACGCGCTCGACCCTATGCTGTCGCCACATCCCCTGCGCCGCACCGGCCGGTGCGGTTCACGGCATGGGGAGAGAACAACAAGTCGAGATTGTCCATGTCGAACCATTCGTACTTCGCCCCCCACGGTGGGCACCCGGCTCAAACCGAGCTGCTGACTGACCGTGCCATGTTCACCGAAGCCTATGCCGTCATCCCGAAAGGCGTGATGCGTGACATCGTCACCAGCCACCTGCCGTTCTGGGACAAGATGCGCATGTGGGTCATTGCCCGCCCGCTGACCGGCTTTGCCGAAACCTTCTCCCAGTACATCGTCGAGCTGGCCCCGGAAGGCGGCAGCGAGCGCCCTGAACTGGACCCTAACGCCGAAGCCGTGGTGTTCATCGTCGAAGGCGAGCTGGACCTCACCGTCGAAGGCAAGCACCACACCCTGGTACCGGGCGGCTATGCCTTCCTGGCCCCGGGCGCCGAGTGGAGCCTGCGCAACAATAGCAAGTCCAACGTCACCTTCCACTGGCTGCGCAAGCACTACCAGAAGGTTGAAGGCCTGGACATCCCTGAGTCCTTCGTTACCCACCGCGACAACGCCACCGTGATCGAAATGCCGGGCACCGAAGGCCGCTGGAAAACCACCCGTTTCGTCGACATGGCCGACATGCGCCACGACATGCATGTGAATATCGTCACCTTCCAGCCAGGCGGCGTCATCCCGTTCGCCGAAACCCACGTGATGGAGCACGGCCTGTATGTGCTGGAAGGCAAGGCTGTCTATCGCCTGAACCAGGACTGGGTCGAAGTGGAAGCCGGCGACTTCATGTGGCTGCGCGCCTTCTGCCCGCAAGCCTGCTACGCTGGCGGCCCAGGCAACTTCAGCTACCTGCTGTACAAGGACGTGAACCGTCACGTGCACCTGACGCTGAACCCTCAGCGCTAAGCGCTGGCAATACCCGCAAGCCCGCCAACCTGGCGGGCTTTCTGTTTGCGGCACATACTGAAACACTCATCCCCCGCGCGGTACCAGCCATGAACCGCTGCCTGCTGCTGGCCGCCCTGCTGCTGTGCACCCCTGCCCCGGCCGCCGATGACTGGGACCTGGCCTATGACCGCGAGGGCATCCGCGTGTACCTGAGCGCTTCAGCCGGCTCACCCTACCAGCAGTTCCGTGGTGTCAGCACCATGAAAGCCAGCGTGCGCACGCTCACCGACCTGCAGGAAAACCTGCGGGTGGCCTGCAAGTGGCTGTATGCCTGCGAACAGATGCGTTTGCTGGAAGTAGACGGTGACAGCACCTGGGTTTACCTGACCACCAACCTGCCGTGGCCGACCCTGCCGCGGGACATCGTGCTGAAGGTGACCAGTGAGCGGCTGGAGGATGGCACCCTGCTGCGGCACTTGAGCGCCGCACCGGACAGGATCCCCAAGGTGGACGGGCTGATCCGCGTGCAGCACCTGAGTGGTGAGTGGCGGATGAAGCCGCTGGGTGAGCGTAAAACCGAGGTGACGTATCAGTTGCAAGCCGACCCGGCCGGGGATGTGCCGGGCTGGCTTGCCAATCGGTTTGTGGTGGATGCCCCGGTGGTGACACTCAGAACGTTGAGGGCCGTAGCCGAGCGTCAGCCTTGAGCGCCCTACGCCAGAATGTGTCAGGTATCACTCAAGGCCACCAGGCCTTCGCAATCCCATGTCCGCCTCCTGGGAAACATCAAAGCGGTAGAGCCTTGGCTGAGCGAACTCCGCTCTATCGCCTTGGGTAATTTTCTGCCACTGTGCGCGCGCGGCTCGGACCAGCGCGCCGCGCCTTGCCAGGATGTCGCATGAAAACACAAGAAAACGGCAACACGCACAAAGGCTATCGACGCATCATCCCGTCGATGACTGCCCTGCTCGAATTCGAAGCGGTAGCCCGTCACAACAGTTTCACTTTGGCGGCCCAGGAACTGGGCGTGACTCAGGCAGCCGTCAGCAAACAGATCCGACAGCTTGAAGAAAACCTCGCTTGCCAGCTGTTTCAGCGCCTGCATCGCGGCGTGCGCCTGACCAGCGAGGGCCAGGCGCTGTACGCGGTGCTATCCGACTCCATGCAAAAAATTGCCTCGGTGTTCGATCGCCTCAGCGAAGGCGACAGCGAGCAGGAACTGGTGCTCAGCAGCACCGCCACCTTTTCCCAGTTACGGGTGATGCCGCGCCTGGGCAGCCTGCGCAGCGCCCTGCCCCAGGTACGCCTGCGCCTGGCCACGCAGATGTTCACCGGCGACTTGCGCAACCACGACGTCGACTTGCTGGTGCGTTATGGCAATGGTCGTTGGGAAGACGGCATCGCCTTGCACCTGTTCGATGAAGAGATTTTCCCGGTGTGCTCCCCGGCGTGGCTGGCCCGCAACCCGCTGCCGGAGTCACTGGAGGCGCTGTACCGCGCCGACCTGCTGGATGCCGACGCCACCACCGAAGGCTGGATGACCTGGCCCACCTGGTTCCGCGAACTGGGGGGCAACCCGCCGAAACTGAGTTACAACCTGCGGTGCCAGCTGTACACCGACACCATTCAGGGCGCATTGCATGGGCATGGGGTGGCATTGGGTTGGGGGCGCATGCTCGACCACCTGCTGGCTTCCGGCGAGCTGGTGCGCCTGACCGACCTGGTGGTGCGCCCGCGTGAGGCGTATTACCTGGTAGTGCCTCATGGGCGAACTACCACCCCCACCATCCTCAAGCTGGTGGACTGGCTGCGTGATAACCCGCTTGCCAGTTGAACAAAAGATTGGGGCTGCTGTGCAGCCCATCGCCGGCAAGCCAGCTCCCACAGGTTCTGCGCAGCCCATGCAGATAGCGCGGCCCCTGTGGGAGCTGGCTTGCCGGCGATGGGCCGCAAAGCGGCCCAAATGGGCTAGCCAGCGGTAACTATCTGTGGCTGGGCACTGGCCTTGACTCTGCGCCGATAGGCCAGTAACAAACCTGCATACCACAGCGGCATCACGTACAACGCCGTGCGGGTGTCCGGCTCCAGCGCCAGCAGGCACAACACGAAGACCAGGAACCCACCGCCGCCACCACCCAGCTGAGCCAGTATGACCAACTGAGAATATGCATTTGAACGCCGTGGGCGGTGATTGCCCGGGCAAGACCGAGCTGCATGCCGATGTACTGCGCAACGTCCGGGTATTCGTCGAGTACGAGCCGCAAACCCGCATTGAGGGTGACATCCAGCAACTGCCGGCGGACTTCCCGGTGGTCGACCTGTGGCGTGTGCTGCGCGGCGAAAGCGAAGGCCGTCAGAGCGACAGCCAGGTCACCGTGTTCGACTCGGTGGGCTTCGCCCTGGAAGACTACACCGTACTACGGTATGTACTACAGCAAGCAGAAAAACGCGGTATGGGCAGCAAGATCGACCTGGTGCCCTGGGTGGAAGACGACCCGAAAGACCTGTTCAGCCACACCCGCGGCCGCGCTGCCAAAAACCGCATCCGACGTGTTGCCTGACCCGCTGCCAACCCGAGTATTTGCACATGGCATTTCCAACGCGTTCGATTCAAGCACCGGCAGCAGTGGTCATGGTCCGGCCACACGCCTTCACCCCCAACCCGGAAACCGCAGCCGACAACTCGTTCCAGCGCAGCCACCCGGCGCTTGCCGCACATACCGTGGCCGAGGTGGCCCGCGATGAGGTCACCCCGGCCGCCGGCAAGCTGGAAGCCGAAGGTGTGCGCGTGCACCTGTTCGACGACTTCGGCGAGCACGACACCCCGGACTCGGTGTTCCCCAACAACTGGTTCTCCACCCACCCCGGCGGGCATATCGCGATCTACTCGATGTACTCGCGCAACCGCCGCCGCGAACGCCGCGCCGATGTGATCGAGATGCTCAAGCATGAGTACCGCGTGCAGGATGTGATCGACTATTCGGGGCTGGAGCAGGACGAACTGTTCCTTGAAGGCACCGGCGCCATGGTCTTCGACCACCTGTCGCGGGTGGCGTATACCGCACGCTCCAACCGCGCCGACCCGATTGCCCTGGAGCGCTTCAGCACGCACTTCAACTTCGAGCCGAGTGCGCATGCGCCTGATCGCTCGGCGCGGCTGGTGCCGCTGGATGTGCCGACCATCGAGATGGCAGGGGGCTCGGTGCGCTGCATGATTGCCGGGATTCACCTGTCGCCCAGAAACCAGTGAGGGTGCTGTAATTTTGGGGCTGCTGCGCAGCCCATCGCCGGCAAGCCAGCTCCCACAAGGACCGCGCACTGCTCGCGGGCTGCACTGCACCTGTGGGAGCTGGCTTGCCGGCGATGGGCCGCAAAGCGGCCCCAGCCCTGTCAGATCCCGCCACCCGCCAGCAATTGCGTCATCACCTCGGCCAACGCCTTGACCATCACATCCGCCGTGGGCCGATGGACGATGACAATTTCATAGCTGTCAACCTCCGGCAGCCCTTGCCCTCCCCCCAACACCCGGTGCTCACCCGTTGCCGCCCTTGGCGGCAGCAGGCTGATGCCCATGCCATCGGCCACCGCGGCCTGGATACCGCTGAGGCTGGAACTGGTGAAGCTGATGCGCCAGCGCCGGCCCATGCCTTCGATGGCGTTGATCATGTCTTCACGGTACAACCCGCGCGGCGGGAAGGTTACCAGCGGGATCGGGTCCAGTTCGAAGGCGGGCGTGCGCGCGCTGTCGATCCACTGCAGGCGTTCTGGCCAGCACGCCACGCCTTCGCGGGTATTGCGCCGCTGCTTGAGCAGCACCAGGTCGAGTTCGCCATTGTCGTAGGCCTGGCTGAGGTCTCGGCACAGGCCGCTGGTCACTTCCAGCTTTACCTGCGGGTGCAGCCGGCTGAATGCCGACAGCGCATTGGTGGTACGCCCGCCAACAAAGTCTTCGGGCACACCAAGCCGCACGGTGGTGCCCACCATGGCCCCGGCCAGGGCCTCGAGCATCTGGTCGTTCAGCGCCAGCATGTGCCGGGCATAGCCGAGCAGGGTCTGCCCGGCATCGGTCGGTAGCACGTCGCGGTTACCGCGTACCAGCAAGCGGTGGCCGACCATGTCTTCCAGGCGGCGCACCTTCTGGCTGATGGTCGACTGAGTGGAATGCAGGCGCGCGGCAGCGGTGGTGAAGCTGCCGCAATCGGCCACCACGACAATGGCGCGCAACAGGTCAAGGTCGAACAGAGCTCTATTCGATTTCACGCTGACAGTCATCTTGGTATTCAACTACTGAATGGCAAGATTGGTTTCTATCACGCCACCCCCTGCAGCGCTAGTCGCCGAGGGCGACGCCTTCGCGTCGGGGGTCGGCGCCCCCTGACCAGCCCTCGCCATTGCGCTGGATAATCTGCATGCCGCTGGTCATGGTCATGGGTGTTATCTCATGGCCCCAGGCTGCCAGTTGGCGGATCAGCGCCGGGCTGGCCAACCCCGCCTCCACTTCCGTTCCGGCATTGCGGCTGCCAAAGTTGGGCAGGCCGGCGGCCTGCTGCGGGTCGAGCTGCCAATCCAGCAGGCCGACCAGCGCCTTGTTCACGTAACCAATGATCTGTGAACCACCCGGCGAGCCGAGGCTGGCCACCAGTTCGCCAGACGCACGCGAAAACACCAGCGTCGGCGCCATGGCCGACAATGGTCGCTTGCCTGGCTGTACCCGGTTGGCCACGGGTTTGCCGTGTTCCTGGGGAATGAACGAGAAATCGGTCAGGGTGTTGTTGAGCAAGAAACCCTTGACCATAAGGTGCGAGCCGAACGCGGCCTCCACCGACGTGGTCATGGCCAACGCCTGGCCACTGTCATCCACCGCACTGAGGTGTGAGGTGGAAATACGCAGCGGTGAGCGATCAGGTGCCAGGGCCAGGTTTGCACCTTGCGGCTGGCCCGGGCGGGCGCGCTTCATGCTGTACTCGCCCACTTGCTTTGCGCGGATGGCCAGGTAGCCGGTATCGGTCAGCGCCTTCAGCGGCACCGGCACAAAGTCGCTGTCCGCCAGGTACTGGGCGCGGTCGGCAAAGGCCAGGCGTTCGGCTTCGGCAACCAGGTGTACGGCCAGCGGCGGCGCCTCCAGGCCGGCCGGCGATGCATGGGTCACTGGCCGTAGTGCTGCCAGGTCGCGCTGCGGCGAAGCGCGCTGAACGGCTTCGAGAATGCCCAAGGTCTGCAGCACTGCTACGCCACCCGACGACGGCGGCGGCATGCCGCAAATTTGCCAGGCTTTGTAAGGGCCGCACACCGGCTCGCGCTGCTTGGCCTGGTACTGCTGCAAATCGTGCAGCGACAGGTAGCCGGCATTGGCATGGCTGCGCACCTCGGCCACGATGGCTTCGCCGATTTCGCCGCGGTAGAACACTTCAGGGCCTTGTGCAGCGATCTGCTCGAAGGTGTGTGCAAGCGCCGGGTTGCGTAGCAGCGTCCCGACCGCCATGGGGCGGCCCTGCTCATCCAGGAAATAGCGCGCCATGGCCGGCGAGCGGGCAATGAAGGGGTCACCAGCAATCAAGGTGTGAAGGCGTGCCGAAACCGGGAAACCGTTGCGCGCCAGCTCGATCGCCGGGGCGAACAGGTCGCCCCAGGGCAGCTTGCCGTGCTGTTCGTGAGCCAGCTTCAAGGCCCGCAGCACACCCGGCACGCCGACCGAGCGCCCACCCATCTGCGCCGCCCGGAACGGCATCGGGGAGCCATCGGCTTGCAGGAACAGTTTTTCCGTCACCGCTGCCGGTGCTGCTTCGCGGCCATCGAATGCCTGCACGCGCTTGCCATCCCAATACAGGATGAACGCCCCGCCACCAATACCACTGGACTGCGGTTCGACCAGGGTCAGCACCATCTGCATGGCAATGGCAGCATCGATGGCGCTGCCACCCGCACGCAACATCGCCCGCCCCGCTTCGCTGGCCAGTGGGTTGGCGGCAGCGGCCATGTGCCTGCTGGCATGCACCGGGTGCAAGCCACTGCGGTAACCGGAGGCCAGCTCTGGTGGCGCGGGCAGCACCTGATCGGCGCAGGCCCAGCCACTGCCCAGCAGGCACAGGGCGCTCATCAGCGGGGTGGAGAGTTTCATCGTTTGCTTCCGGCCTCATACCTATTGACCGGGGCACTGTGGGTCATGCGCAAACTTAACTTCAAGCCTTGGTGCGTTTTTTCTAGGATGCAGGCAAGTCACCGAGGAGCCCGCACCATGCGTTTATCACTCACGGCCATGCTGTTTGCCCTGTGCGCCAGCCTTGCCGCCCACGCCGAGACCCGCACCATGGACAACCGCCTGCACACCGCCGCCCGCCAGGATGACGTTCGCACCTTGCAACAATTGCTGGCACAGGGTGCACAGCTGGACAGCCGGGATGAACAGGGGCGCACTGCCCTGCTGGTGGCCACCCACGACAACAGGGTGGCCGCAGCAAAAGCACTGATCGAAGCCGGTGCCGATGTGAATGCCAAGGACAACATTGCTGACAGCCCGTACCTGTATGCCGGTGCCCGGGGGCTGAATGACATCCTGCGGCTAACCCTGAGCCACGGGGCAGACCTCAAGAGTACCAACCGTTATGGCGGCACTGCATTGATCCCTGCCGCCGAGCGCGGGCATGTCGAGACCGTACAGATGCTGATTGATGCCGGGGTGGACGTGAACCACCTGAACCGGCTGCACTGGACTGCGCTGATGGAGGCAGTGGTGCTGGGTGATGGCGGGCCGGGGCATGTGGACATTGTGCGCCGGCTGCTGGCGGCCGGGGCGGATCGGCAGATTGCCGACAAGGACGGGGTAACGGCGTTGCAGCATGCGCGGCAGCGGGGGTACAGGGAGATGGAAGCGTTGCTGTCTCACTAATTCCGGGCTACACGCGAACCTTGTGTAGGAGCGGCCTTGTGTCGCGATCGGGCCGCAAAGCGGCCCCAGGGTTTTCAGCTTCGCAGCAGACATTGCCGGGGCCGCTTTGCGGCCCGATCGCGACACAAGGCCGCTCCTACAAATGTTCCGTGGCTGACCCTCAGACCACTTCTTCGTACGGCAGGCCCACATAGTTCTCGGCAATGCTCACCAGCCCCGCCGGCGACGTCAGGTAATACTCGCGGTCGGCCTCCTGCATCTTCTGGTCCCAGGCATCCTTGTGGCTGCCAAAGTCATGCAGCAACTGGGTCATGAACCAGCTGAAACGCTCCCCTTTCCACACCCGGCGCAGGGCCAGCGGCGAGTATTGCTGCAGCAGGTCGATACGCCCTTCGCGGTATACCTTGACCAGGATCCGGTACAGGTAATTGACATCCGAGGCCGCCAGGTTCAGGCCCTTGGCGCCGGTCGGCGGGACGATGTGCGCGGCGTCGCCCACCAGGAACAAGTGGCCATACTGCATGGGCTCCACCACCAGGCTGCGTAGCGGCGCGATACTTTTCTCCAGGGCCGGGCCAGTCACCAGGTCGGCTGCCACATCGGCAGGCAAACGGGCTTTCAGTTCTTCCCAAAAGCGCGCGTCGGACCATTCCTCGACGCGGTCCTGCAACGGCACCTGCAGGTAGTAGCGGCTGCGGGTTTGCGAGCGTTGGCTGCACAGCGCAAAGCCGCGCTCGTGGTGGGCGTAGATCAGCTCGTGGTTGACCGGCGGCGTATCCGACAAAAGGCCCAGCCAGCCAAACGGGTAAACCCGCTCATACTGCTTCAGCACGCCTTCGGGAATACTCTGCCGCGAAACGCCATGAAAGCCATCACAACCGGCAATATAGTCGCAGTCCAGGCGCTGCACCTGGCCGTCTTTCTCGAAAGTCAGGTAGGGCTTTTCGCCTTTCAGTTCATGCGGCTGAACGTTGCTGGCTGAATAGATGATCGGCGCGGCACTGGCTTCTCGGGCCTGCATCAGGTCACGGGTGACTTCGGTCTGGCCGTAGACCATGACCGTCTTGCCGCCGGTCAGGGCCTTGAGGTCCAGGCGTTGGCGGCGACCACCCACCAGCAACTCGACACCTTCGTGAACCAGGCCTTCGCGGTCCATGCGCTCGGCCACGCCGGCTTCGCGCAGCAGGTCGACCGTGCCTTGCTCAAGCACCCCGGCGCGAATGCGGCCAAGCACGTACTCGGCTGTCTGGCGCTCGACGATGACATTGTCGATACCGGCCTTGTGCAGCAGTTGGCCCAGCAAAAGGCCAGACGGACCTGCACCAATAATTGCAACCTGAGTTTTCATTGTTGTTGTCTCTGTTCGGACGATACCGGCCCAGGACTGGCAGTGGGGCGGCATCTGCTGTTAGGGTTTGCCCTTGCATTTTTACTGGCAAAAACAGCCGCTGAACTGTGCTATTCGATGCAAAAACTGCACTTTTATAAAAATCGTTCGATTAACGGACAGGCCACCCCAGATGAAGCCCACCCTCCCCGGCGTCCCGCTGTTCAAGCTGTATGGCGAAAACCAGGCCTGGCCCGGGACCGACCTGCTGCACTGTGAGTCGATCCCGGCCCGCAGCCGCCTGCACCACTGGGAGATCAAACCGCACCAGCATGCCGAGCTGTTCCAGTTGCTATATGTGCAGCGCGGGCGGGCCCAGGTAGCGATCGAGGGCGTGCGCAGTGCCATCGGCGAGGCGGCGATCCAGGTGGTGCCACCCATGACCGTGCATGGTTTTCACTTCAGTGCAGATATCCAGGGCTATGTGCTCACCTTCGGCACCGCGCTGGTGGCGAACCTGGAACAGCGCCTGGGCATGCCGCTGACGGTGCTGGCGAAACCAGCGTGTTACCCGCTGGGCCACGACCGCGTGCACCTGCGCAGCCTGATCGATACCCTGCAGCAGGAATACCAGGGCAATGCCCCGGCGCGCGCGCCGATGCTCGAGGCGCTGGTGACAGCGCTGATGGTGTGGATCAGCCGCCGCCAGCAACTGGGGCAGGCGCCGCGCAACCGTGATGAGCGTGACCGCCATTTGCTGGGGCAGTATTTGCGCTTGGTCGAAGCGCATTACCGCGAGCACCTGTCGGTGGAGGATTTTGCTGCGCGGTTGAATGTTCCAAGCTTGCAATTGAACCAGCTATGCCGGGCCTTGAGTGGGCAGACGGCGCTGCAGGTGGTGCACCAGCGGTTGCTGCTGGAGGCGCGTCGCAGCCTGATTTATACACGGATGAGCATTGGGCAGTTGTCCGATAGCCTGGGGTTTAGCGACCCTACGTATTTTGCGCGGTGGTTCAAGCGGTTGAGTGGGCAGACGCCGAATGGGTATCGGCGGGCGGTGCAGCCTCAGTGATTTGAGGTGTCCTGTGCGAGCCTCTTCGCGGCGGTTCGACGCCTCGAAGAGGCCAGCACAGGCACCACACATCTTCATCCCTTGCTTGACGTAAACGTAAACCTACCCTCAGGATACCCGCATACCCCACGCCGAGCCCCAGCATGAGCACCCAGACCTACAGCATCTCCGACCTGTCCCGCGAGTTGGACATCACCACCCGCGCGATCCGCTTCTACGAGGAACAGGGCCTGCTGACCCCCGAGCGCCGTGGCCTGGAACGTATCTACTCGCCGCGCGACAAGGTCAGCTTGAAGCTCATCCTGCGTGGCAAGCGCATCGGCTTTTCCCTGGCCGAGTGCCGCGAACTGATCGAGCTGTACGACCCCACCAGCGGCAACCTCAAGCAGCTCAACAGCATGCTGGCGAAAATCGCCGAGCGCCGCGCCCAGCTGGAGCAGCAGATGCTCGACATCCACCAGATGCAACTGGAACTGGACACTGCCCAGGAGCGCTGCGAACAAGCCCTGGCCGCCACCCTGAACAACAAAGACAACCGCTGAACGCCACAGGAAACCCGCCATGTCCTTGCCCAAACACGTCCGCCTGGTCGAAGTCGGCCCCCGCGACGGCCTGCAGAACGAAGCCCAGCCCATCAGCGTTGACGACAAGGTGCGCCTGGTAAACGACCTTACCGAAGCCGGCCTGGCCTATATAGAAGTGGGCAGTTTCGTTTCGCCCAAGTGGGTACCGCAGATGGCCGGCTCGGCCGAAGTGTTCGCCGGCATCCAACAGCGCCCCGGTGTTACCTATGCGGCGCTGGCACCCAACCTGCGCGGCTTCGAGGACGCGCTGGCGGCAGGTGTGAAGGAAGTGGCGGTGTTCGCTGCTGCCTCCGAAGCGTTCTCGCAGCGCAATATCAACTGCTCGATCAGTGACAGCCTCCAGCGCTTTGAGCCGATCATGGAAGCTGCACGCAGCCACGGCGTGCGGGTGCGTGGCTATGTATCGTGTGTGCTAGGTTGCCCCTACGAAGGCAAGGTCAGCGCCGAGCAGGTGGCTCCGGTGGCCCGTGCCCTGCATGACATGGGCTGCTACGAAGTCTCGTTGGGCGACACCATCGGCACCGGCACCGCTGGTGACACCCGGCGCCTGTTCGACGTGGTCGCGGCGCACGTGCCACGCGAGCAACTGGCCGGGCACTTCCACGACACCTACGGCCAGGCGCTGGCCAACGTCTATGCCAGCCTGCTCGAAGGCATCAGCGTGTTTGACGGCTCGGTCGCCGGCCTGGGCGGCTGCCCCTACGCCAAAGGTGCCACCGGCAACATCGCCAGCGAAGACGTGGTGTACCTGCTGCAAGGGTTGGGCATTGAAACCGGCATCGATCTTGATCGGCTGATTGCCGCCGGCCAGCGCATAAGCGACGTGCTGGGCCGCGACAACGGCTCGCGGGTAGCGCGGGCACGTAGCGCGCAATAAGTCATACAGGTGTCACACAGGTGTGGGTGAAGTGTTACCTCCCCCACGTTTCACAGCAAAAAATCGGGTAACAGGGAAACAAATCGACAGAATTTCAGGCCAAAGGTTTTCGACGAAAACCGCTAAACGCTTGATTTTAAAGCATTTGAAAAAGTTGGCACGCACCCTGCTATATCTTTGGTACAAGAACAAAAAAAATGTGACACCCAATAAAAACAACAGGTAACGGCTCTGACATAACAAGAACAACACGGCAGAGGCGTAGCAAGCAGATCTTTTTGAAGTCGACACGCTTTTCAGGGGTACGCCCCGCGGTCTGGCACAGAACAATAAAACTACCTCCAGGTAGCAGCAGCCAGGTTCGGATCAGCAATGATGAAGGCAGGTCAGCGCTCAAAAAAATACGTTTGCTCTTGACCCCGCATGGGGGTCGCCCGCAACACCAGGACAGGCTGCCAAAAACAACAACAGGCCAGTCCCAATAATAAAAAAGAGCAGGCAACAACGCTTTGAGGGGAGCTTCGGCTCCCCTCAGTGCTTCCTGCCCTCTTCCTCCTCCTGCTTTTCCTCGTCTTGCCCTTCCACCTTCTCTACCAGCAACGGCATCGTGCCCAGCACCAGCAGGGCCAGTACCGTACTGATCAGCGCCGTGGCTTCGCGGCCCATGCCAGCTGCCGTGCCGATGGCGGCGGTCATCCATAACCCGGCGGCAGTAGTCAGGCCTTTCACGTGGCTGGTGTCCTTGCCGTTACCTTTCAGAATGGTACCTGCGCCGAGAAAACCGATACCGGCGACGATGCCCTGGATCACCCGGCTCAGTGCCTGCTCGTCAGCCCCGGCCATGCTGGGGGCCAGCACGAACAGCGCGGCGCCCAGCGAGACCAGCATGTGCGTGCGCACGCCGGCGGACTTGCCTTTGTGTTCGCGCTCAAAGCCCAGCACGGCACCGAGTACGGCTGCCATCAGCAGGCGTACAACAACCTTGATGACCTCGCGCAGGTCTGTGATATCGGCGAATTCGGCCTGGATTGTTTGCCAGATGAGGTCCATTGCCTTGTTCCCTTGCTGGGGATTGTGTTGGCAGGTCAGGCCTCTTGGCGGGTAAACCCGCTCCTACAGGGATTGCATAAGGCTTGTAGGAGCGGGTTTACCCGCCAAGAGGCCGGCCCTGCCCTCTACAAAAACTGACCCCCACACACAACACAAAGTGCCGCCCAACCCGCCGATTGCAGCAACCTGCCCCTCGCTGCGGTCCACCCTGTAACCACCCCAGGAGGATCACACCATGCCTGTTGAAATCGACGAAACCACCCGCCGCTGCACCTTGATCGGCGAAGACCTGCGCATCGAGGGCGATGGCCCGGATATCGAAATCATCACTGACGAACAGCTGCGCATGTCCGTGGCCCTGCTTGCCGACCAACGCGTGCCGATTACAGAAGCCGAAGCCGATGCACTGACCGTGGCAGGTGCGGTCGATAGCCGCAGGCACCTGAAGGCCAGCGCGCCAGGCTCGGTAATCTGAGGCCTGGCGGGGTCAGGCGGCAAATCTGATATGGTTTTTATCGTAAAATCTGAACCTGTGCTGATAACAGCTTCGGCGCCATAGTGCTCATGCCTGATCGAGGCCTGATGAGCACCGAGCCATGAACGATAAAATTCTTATTACAGAGATCGCCACCGCCCCAGCCAGCCCCCAACCGCGACGCATCGACAGCGGCATCCACACCCGCAGCTTTACCGGGCTGTACCGCAACCTGCGCATTGGCTTTGCCGGCGCCCTGTTCGTGCTGTTCTTTGGCACGGCCTGGCTGAACTGGAACGGTCGCCAGGCCGTGCTGTGGGACCTGGCCGACAGCAAATTCCACATCTTCGGCGCCACCTTCTGGCCGCAGGACTTCATCCTGCTGTCGGCGCTGCTGATCATCTGCGCTTTTGGTCTGTTCGCCATCACCGTCTACGCCGGCCGTGTGTGGTGCGGCTACAGCTGCCCGCAAAGTACCTGGACCTGGCTGTTCATGTGGTGCGAAAAGGTGACCGAGGGTGACCGCAACCAGCGCATAAAGCTGGCCGCCGCGCCCTGGAGCCTGAACAAACTGGCGCGCCGCACGCTCAAGCACAGCCTGTGGGTCATCATCGGCGTGCTGACCGGGTTGACCTTCGTCGGCTACTTCACCCCGATCCGGCCACTGGCGGCAGAGCTGCTCACCTTGCAACTGGGCGGCGTGGCGCTGTTCTGGGTGCTGTTCTTCACCGCTGCCACCTACATCAATGCCGGCCTGCTGCGCGAAGCAGTGTGCCTGCACATGTGCCCCTATGCGCGGTTCCAGAGTGTGATGTTCGACAAAGACACCCTGGCCGTCGCCTATGACCCGCGCCGTGGTGAAACCCGTGGCCCGCGCAAGAAAGGCAGCGACGTTCACGCCCAGGGCCTGGGCGACTGCATCGACTGCACCCTGTGCGTGCAGGTGTGCCCTACCGGCATCGACATTCGCGACGGCCTGCAAATGGCCTGTATCGGTTGCGCTGCATGCATCGACGCATGTGACGGGGTCATGGACAAAATGGGCTATGCCCGCGGCCTGATCGGCTACAAGTCCGAACACAGCCTGCAAGGCGGCACCACCCACTGGCTACGCCCGCGCCTGCTGGGTTATGCCGTAGCACTGGTCGTCATGATCGCGGCGCTGGTAGTGGCCCTGCAGCTGCGCCCGATGGTGTCGATGGATGTGATCAAGGACCGCGGCCTGTTCCGCGAAAATGCCTTGGGCCAGATCGAGAACATCTACCTGCTCAAGATCATCAACAAGACCGAACGCACCCAGTACTACCAACTGCGCCTGCTGGATGCCGAAGGTTTCACCTTACAGGGCAACACTACACTGGTCATCCCCGCAGGCGAAATGACCGAATTGCCAGTGTCGGTGGCGATGCTCGCCGAGCGCCCGACCAGCAGCTCGCAAACCCTGAGCTTCGAAATCAGCGAGCTTGCCGACCCCGCCATTCGCAGCGTGGCCCACAGCCGCTTCGTCGCACCGATGAACCGTTGATCCCTTACACTGACACCACCTTGCCTGCCAGGCTTCGACAGAAGGCCAGAATGAAACGCTACGAACGCTTTGCCGACGACATTGCCGAACTGATCCGCTCCGGGGTACTGGGCCCCGGCCAGCGCGTGCCTTCGGTGCGCTACGCCAGCCAGACCCACGGGGTGAGCCCATCCACGGTGTTCCAGGCCTACTACCTGCTGGAGCGGCGCGGGCTGATCCGTGCCCGGCCGCGCTCGGGGTATTTTGTCAACGCCCATGCCCTCCGCCAGTTCAGCGAGCCGCAGGCGCTGCAGCCGGTCAGCGAGTCGACCGACGTCGACGTCAGCGCACTGGTGTTCTCGATCCTCGACTCGATGAAGGACCCCAACACCGTCCCGTTCGGTTCAGCCTTCCCCAGCCCCGAACTGTTCCCGCTGCAACGGCTGTCACGCTCGCTGGCCAGCGCCAGCCGCAGCATGGACCCGCGCATGGTGGTAACTGACCTGTCGCCCGGCAACCCGCAGCTACGCCGGCAGATTGCCCTGCGCTACATGGTCGGCGGCCTGATGCTGCCAATGGAAGAACTGCTGATCACCAACGGTGCCCTGGAGGCGCTGAACCTGTGCCTGCAGGCGGTAACCCAGCCCGGTGACCTGGTAGCCATCGAGGCCCCGGCCTTCTATGCCTGCCTGCAGGTGCTGGAGCGCCTTAAGCTGAAGGCGGTGGAGATCCCGGTGCACCCGCGCGAGGGCATGGACCTGAGCGTACTGGCTCAGACGCTGGAAAAACACCCGGTAAAAGCCGTGTGGTGCATGACCAACTTCCAGAACCCGGTGGGCGCGAGCATGCCCGAGGCGAAAAAGCAGGCCCTGGTGGAGTTGCTCACCCGCCATCAAGTGCCGCTGATTGAAGATGACGTGTATGCCGAGCTGTACTACTCGCAGCAGGCGCCCAAGCCAGCCAAGGCCTTCGATACCCAAGGCCTGGTGATGCACTGCGGCTCGTTCGCCAAGAGCCTGGCACCGGGCTACCGCATCGGCTGGGTGGCGGCCGGGCGGTTTGCGCAGAAAATCGAGCGGCTGAAACTGATGACCTCGCTGTGCGCCTCGATGCCGGCCCAGGCGGCCATCGCCGACTACCTGCAGCACGGTGGCTACGACCGCCACCTGCGCAAGTTGCGCTACGCCCTGGAAGGCCAGCAGGCCAACATGCTGGCGGCCATTGCCCGCCACTTTCCGGCGCAGACACGGGTCAGCCAACCCTCGGGGGGCTACTTCCTGTGGCTGGAGCTGCCCGAGCAGATGGACGCCCTCAAGCTGTTCCACATGGCCCTGGCGCAAGGCATCAGCATCGCCCCCGGGCCGATCTTCTCGCCCACCCGACGCTTCGGCAACTGCATCCGCCTGAACTACGGCAGCCCCTGGCATGAGGGTGCTGAACGGGCCATGGAAACCCTGGGGCGGATAATTCGATCTTTCTGAGTAAAGATTGCCCGGCGCCAGCTATATTTGTCGGGCCTGCAGCTCGGAAAGCCAACATGCCACCTGATGACGCACCCGTTTGCATAAAACAACTACAAGAAAAGCTGCTTGAACTGGAGGCGCAGAATAGCGCTCTGCGCCTCAAGGCGGCCTGCTACGACGTCATGGCTGCGAATATGCACGAAGGCATCTGCGTACTCGAACTGCTTGAAAACAATGCCGGCGAGCTGCACGACTACCGCTACATCATGGCCAATGACAACTGTCTGAAGCACACCGCCTGCACCAAGCAACTGGGCCAGACCGCTCGCCAAACCATTCCTGACGAAGTCGACACCTGGCTACCGCGCTTTGCCCAGGTCGCCCGCTCCGGCCAATCGTTGCAATTCGAAGAACGCCTTGCTGTGAGCGACCGCTGGCTCAGCCTGTCGGTGCACCGCCTGGAGCCCGCCAGCGACATGCGTGTGGCGGTGATCTTTACCGGGGTGCCGGGTGAGCAAGTGACCCTCGACAGGCTGCAAGCGCTCAATCAGGAGCTGGAAGCCAGAGTTGGCAAGGAACAGGCCAGCAACAAACTGCTTGGCGAACTGGTCGACAACAGCGTGACCAACGTGTTCGCTGCCGACCGCAACTTCAGGTTGTTGGCGATCAACCGCACCGCTCAGGAGACCTTCAAGCGCCATCGCGGCTTCGTGCCCAAGGTGGGGGACTATATTCCGCAATTTCTGTCGCGCCAGCCAGACATCATGAGCCAACTCGAGCCAGTATGGCCTCGCGTGCTTGCGGGTGAGGCGTTCGTCGACACTATAGCCTTGGGCCTTGAAGGCGACTTGCGCCATTACGAGATCCGCTACAGCCCGTTGCGTGACGCTCAGCACCGAATCCAGGGTGGCTACCTGTTTGCTTACGATGTCACGGAGCGTGTCGCCGAACAGGAGCGCCTGCGCGAAATCGAAGAAACCTTGCGCCAGTCACAGAAAATGGAAGCGGTTGGCCAGCTGACCAGTGGTATTTCACACGATTTCAACAACCTGTTGGGTAGCATCCTGGCGGCGCTGGAAATGTCCGCCCAGCGTCAGGCCGAGCAGCGCTACCCGGACGCTGCCCG
Organism: Pseudomonas sp. NPDC089407; assembly: GCF_044900445.1. NCBI lineage: Bacteria > Pseudomonadati > Pseudomonadota > Gammaproteobacteria > Pseudomonadales > Pseudomonadaceae > Pseudomonas > Pseudomonas sp. NPDC089407. Next base: position 3,458 of record NZ_JBJDNB010000017.1, on the reverse strand, counting down.
GCTGATTGGCGTGGCCCGCCAGGAGGCCCAGCGGGCAACCTCGCTGGTGCAACGCCTGTTGGCATTCTCTCGCCAGCAGACCTTGATGCCGCAGACGGTGGATGTGCAGCAGCTGGTAGCCGGCATGCATGAACTGATCAGGAGTTCGCTGCATCCGGGAATCGACTTCATAGACCGGACACAGGCCGGCCAATGGCTGATACAAATCGACCCGCCGCAGCTGGAAAGCGGCCTGCTCAACCTGTGCATCAATGCTCGCGACGCCATGCCAGCGGGTGGCACCCTGTGCATTCGCAGCGCCAACAAAGCGTTGGGCCTGGAACAAGCGCGCACCCTGGATTTGCCGGCAGGCGACTACGTGCTCATCAGCGTCAGTGACAGTGGCATCGGCATGCCCGGCAACGTGCTGCAGCGAGCGATAGAGCCGTTCTACACCACCAAACCGTTGGGCCAGGGCTCGGGGCTGGGGTTATCGATCGTGTATGGCTTCATCCGTCAGTCCGGCGGGCAACTGCACATCAGCAGTGTGCCAGGGCAAGGGACCTGTATCGATATCTACCTGCCAAAGGGTGAGGCAACCAGCCTTCCCCACCTTTTGACCTGAGTACCCTGAGCGACAGGGTCGCGAAAATGCTGACGCAGTTTCGATAACGGAGTGGAGTGCGATGGATGGCCAGTCATTTCATACAGAGCCCGGTTGAACAAGAACGAAGCCTGCACGATCGCATCGCCCGGCTCGAGCAGCAAAACAGCCAGCTGCAACGCCAACTGCGCGAGATGGATCAACGCGTGAAGCAGGCCGAACGTTACCGGTTCCTGTTCGAAAACATGGAAGAAGGCTTCTGCATCATCCAGTTCATCGATGGCCCCATGGGGCCTTTGAGTGACTACATCCACCTGGTAGCCAACTCCGCGTACTGCCGCCATGCAGGACTGCTCAATGTCGTAGGGCGGACCTTGCGTGAAGTGCTCCCGGACGAAGCGCATGTGTGGCTGGGTTACTTTGGCACCGTTGAGCGTACCGGTGCCCCCCTGTACTTCGAGCACGAACTGCTCGCCACCGACCGCTGCCTGGGCTTGGCGGCGATTCGCATCGAACCGGCCGAAGACCACCTGGTGGCAGTGATCTTCCGTGACGTAACGGCGCGTAAACGGGCCGAGAACGCACTGCGCACCCTGAATGAAGAGCTTGAAGAACGCGTGAAGCAGGCCGTGGCCAAGAGCCAGGACGCCGAAGCAGCACTGCACCAGGCGCAAAAGATAGAAGCCGTTGGCCAGTTGACGGGTGGCCTTGCCCACGACTTCAACAACTTGCTTGGTGGCATTCTCGGTGCGCTCGATCTGGCCAGGCTCAGACTGGATGATAAACAGCAACAGGCCACAATTTCCCCGCTGCTGGAGAGCGCCCATGGCGCTGCGCAACGGGCCGCCGCGCTGATCCATCGCTTGCTGGCTTTCTCTCGGCAGCAGACCTTGCAGCCGCGCCCAACGGATGTTGCCGAGCTGGTCAGTGGCATGCTGGAACTCATCGCCCGCAGTATCGGCCCCCACATCACAGTTGATTACCACGGCAATGCGGCTGCCTGGGTAGTGCGCGTCGACCCACCGCAGCTAGAAAGCGCGCTGCTTAACCTGTGTATCAACGCGCGCGACGCGATGCCTGGCGGCGGGCGGATCCGCATCGTGCTGGACAACGTGGTACTGCCCGTAGAAGTTGCCCAGCCACTGCAACTGGATCCAGGCGAATACCTTTGCCTGGGTGTTGAGGACGACGGTCGCGGCATGAGCGGCGAGATTCGGGCGCGTGCCGTCGACCCGTTTTTCACCACCAAACCGCTGGGGCGTGGCACCGGGCTGGGTCTGTCGATGGTTTACGGCTTCGTCCGCCAGTCCGGGGGGCAACTGCGTATCGAGTCGGTGCTGGGTGAAGGCACCCAGGTAAGCCTGTTGCTACCGCGGCACCGTGCCCGCCCTGCCCCTCGACGCGTTGAGGCGCCGGGCCTACCGGCGCCACTGCCTGCACAGGGCATGCGTGACATCGTTGTGGTTGAAGACGAAAGTGCCATGCGCATGGTCATTGCAGAAGCGATGCATGACCTTGGCCATGAGGCCAGGGTGTTCGAGGACGGGCCGGGCGCACTCGCCCGGCTAGCAGGCTGCCCGCAGCCCGACTTGCTGATCAGCGACGTCGGGTTGCCGGGCGGGCTCAACGGGCGGCAGTTGGCCGACAGGTTACGCGTGGCTTACCCTGGCCTGAAGGTCTTGTTTGTCACCGGCTACGATGAGCACGCGGTACTTGCCGATGGCACCCTGGATGAAGGCATGAGCGTACTGACCAAGCCGTTTACCTTGCCGGCACTGATTCAGCGCGTCAGCGAGATGCTTGAAAAGTGAAGCGGCAGGCGCTTAGGTTTGAAAACCTAGCGCCCGCCACTCAGGTCGATGAAACTGCCGGTCGAATAGGAGGCTTTGTCCGAAAGCAGCCAGAGAATGGCCTCGGCTACTTCTTCGGGGCGCCCGCCACGGCCCATGGGCAAGCCGGGCTCGAGCTTGCTGACGCGGTCGGGGTCGCCGGACAGGGCATGAAAGCCGGTATGGATGTAGCCTGGGCGTACGCCATTGACCCGCACGCCCTCGCCTGCCACTTCTTTGGCAAGGCCGATGGTGAAGGTATCGAGCGCGCCCTTGGAGGCGGCGTAGTCGACATATTCGTTGGGCGAGCCGAGGCGTGCAGCCATCGACGAGACGTTGACGATGGCCCCGCCCTGCCCGCCATGCCGATGTGCCATGCGTAGCAGGGCGTGCTTGGCGCAGAGCATGGGGCCGACGACGTTGGTCTTCATGATCTTGAGCAGGCGAAACTCGGACATGGCCTCGACACGGCTTTGCTGGCCGATGGTGCCGGCATTGTTGACCAGTGCGGTGACCGGGCCGAGTTCTTCGTCAACGCGCTGGAACAGTTGGATGATTTCATCTTCGACACTGGCGTCGGCGCGTACGGCGATGGCCTCGGCACCAAGGTCGCGGACCTGGCTGAGGACGGCTTCGGCGGCCTGGTCGTCGGCGTGGTAGTTGATGCAGATGCGATAGCCCTGGCGGGCGGCCAGCAGCGCTGTGGCGGCGCCGATGCCCCGGCTGCCGCCGGTGATGACGATGACGTTCTCCATGAATGTGCCATTCGTTTTGGGAAGGGAATATCGACAATAGGCGATATAGCGCTGTATTGGAATGATGAAGATCAGCACAGACATCCATCAGCTGTTGCCATGGCTGTGGCTGTTGCCCTGGCTGTTGCTGTTGCTGTTGCTGTTGCTGTTGCTGTTGCTGTTGCTCTGGCTGTTGCTCTGGCTGTTGATCTTGATCTTGATCTTGATCTTGATCTTCGCGACTTCAGGAGGCCGAACGCAGGCCTTGCGGAGGGAGGTGACGGGCATGGATGCCCGTCAAGCGCTGAGGCC
>NZ_JBJDNB010000016.1:0-133775 GCF_044900445.1 Pseudomonas sp. NPDC089407 | reverse complement strand
TTGCCCGTGAGGCTTGACCATATAACACCCAAGCAATTTGCGCACGAAAGCCAAATTGTGGTGGTGAAGATGATACGAACCGAAAGTTCGCACTGTTCACAAAAGCACCCTAAATATCACATATCCGAATTCGCTGGGCTGTCCATCTGGACATTCTGGCTACAGAATTTCTTGACGACCATAGAGCATTGGAACCACCTGATCCCATCCCGAACTCAGCAGTGAAACGATGCATCGCCAATGGTAGTGTGGGGTTTCCCCATGTGAGAGTAGGTCATCGTCAAGATTCATTTCGCAAAACCCCTATCTGCGCATGCAGGTAGGGGTTTTGTCTTTGTGGTTCAAAAAATATCAACCCTTACTCAGATCCCCGGCCATGTCCGATTCCCTGTGGGAGCAAGCGAGCCCGCGAAGAATCCAACGCGGTGCATGCACCGGCTTCGCCGGTGTTCGCGGCTAAAGCCGCTCCTACAGGGACCGCGTAAACAGGTGAGGAGCCTGCCGTATTCGGCCCTTTCATGTTCGCCAGCTAGCGTGCCGCGTAACGCAATCATGAAACGTGTGTCATCTATGCCTGAACAACCGCAGTGCAGTGCTACGCTCGCGGAAATACTCAGCACGGATACCTACCATGGACATGAACTGGCACCAGGCCTTGCAAGAGAGCCTGAGCTGGCTGGCAATCGCCTCGTTCATCACCCTTGTCGGCTTCACCGCCGCCGCCATTCTGGCCGTACGTTGTACCCGCTGGGGCAGCCAGTTCTGGCAGCTTGCCGGGCCTTATTTCAGTTTCAGGCGCAGTTGGCGGCCGTTGCTGGTGTTTGCCCTGCTGCTGGTGCTGACGCTGTTTTCGGTGCGCCTCAACGTGCTGTTCTCGTTCTGGTACAACGGTTTCTACAGCGCCCTGCAGGGCCTTGATCAAGTGGCGTTCTGGTACTTGCTCGGGGTCTTCGCGGTGCTGGCTACCATCCATGTGCTGCGTTCGCTGTTCACCTTCTATGTAAGCCAGGCATTCAGCATCAAGTGGCGGGTGTGGCTGACCGAGCGATTGACCCACGACTGGATGCACGGCGATGCCTACTACCGTGGCCAGTTCCTCGCCGAGCCGGTGGACAACCCCGACCAGCGTATTGAACTGGACGTCAACGCCTTCGTCAGCAACTCGGTTTCCCTGGCCCTGGGCGCGGTCAGTGCACTGGTGTCACTGGTCGCGTTTACCGGCATTCTCTGGGGGTTGTCGGCACCGTTGGCAGTGGCCGGGGTGGAAATCCCACGGGCGATGGTATTCGCTGTGTACCTGTACGTAATCGTCGCTACCTGGGTCGCTTTCCGTCTTGGGCGTCCGTTGATCCGCTTGAATTTCCTTAACGAGAAACTCACCGCCAACTTCCGTTACGCATTGATGCGGCTGCGCGAAAACGCCGAAAACATCGCCTTCTACCAAGGTGCGCAAGTCGAGCGGGGCACTTTGCTGGGCCGCTTTGCTGCCCTGATCGTGAATGCCTGGGCGTTAGTGTTCCGGAACCTCAAATTCAGTGGCTTCAACCTGGGTATCAGCCAGGTCGCCGTGGTGTTCCCGTTCATTCTGCAGGCACCGCGCTTCTTCAGTGGGGCGATCAAGTTGGGTGACGTCATGCAAACCTCCCAGGCCTTTGGCCAGGTGCAGGATTCGTTGTCGTTCTTTCGCGAGTCGTACGATGCGTTCGCCCAGTACCGGGCTACCCTCGACCGTCTGACCGGTTTCCTCGATGCCAACGAGCAGGCAAGTGCCTTGCCTCGGGTGCTCACAGAGGAGCAGGCGCATGCGCTGCAGATCGCTGGCCTGCAGGTGCTGCGCCCGGATGGGCACGCCCTGATTGCCAACCTCGACCTGAACCTGCACGCCGGTCAGGCGTTGTTGATCAAAGGGCCATCGGGCAGTGGCAAGACCACGCTGCTGCGTGCGTTGGCGGGCCTTTGGCCCTATGCCGAAGGTGAAGTCAGGCGGCCAACCGGCCATCAGGCACTGTTTCTGTCGCAACGCCCCTACCTGCCACTGGGTGATTTGCGTACGGTCATTGCCTACCCGGCAGCCAGCAAGCCGGAGGATGAGGTGCAAATGCAGCAGGCGTTACGCCAGGTCAACCTTGCCCACCTGGCCGAGCGCCTGGATGTCAGTTGCGATTGGTCACATATCCTCTCTGTGGGTGAACAGCAGCGTCTGGCGTTCGCCCGGGTGTTGTTCAACCGGCCGCAGGTGGTGTTCCTCGACGAGTCCACCTCGGCGATGGATGAGGGCCTCGAACATGCCCTGTACTCGCTGCTGCGCACGGAAATGCCGGGTGCGCTGCTAGTCAGTGTCGGGCACCGCAGCACGCTGGCGGGGTTCCATACCCATCGTCTGGAAGTGGATGGGCATGGCGGTTGGTCGTTGCTGGAGCAGCAGCCCGTGCTGGCCTAGCTCGGCTTGACGGCCCTATCGCCGGCAAGCCAGCTCTCACAGGGATAGCGCATGCCTCAAGATCCGCGCGGTCGGGGTGGGAGCTGGCTTGCCGGCGATAGGGTCTCAGGGTTGGTATCGAGCATCGCAATCAACTCGGCCCCTTCATTGCGCACATTGCCGACATCCTTGGCCACGGGAAACCACTCGAACGCCTCCACCGGCAGGCAGCGCTCCCGGGCCAGGCGTTCGGCCTGTTCGGCGCCCAGGTCCGGGTCGATCCATGCCCGTGCATCTGCCGGCCCCAGCACCAGGGGCCGGCGGTCGTGGATATCGACCATCCCTTCGTCACTGGCAGCCGTAATGATCACGAAGCCGTCGCCTTCATGGGGGCCCAGCCCTGTGCGCACTTCGGCCAGTGCCGCCATGAACATCGGCGCCTGGCTTTTCAGGCGAATAAAATAGGGCTGCTTGCGCTTGGGATCTTGCGGGTCAGGCACCCACTCGTACCAGCCATCGGCCATGACCAGCGCCCGCCCTTGCGGCCACAGTGCCTTGAAAAACTTGCCGGTGGTCACCGTCTCGACCCGAGCGTTGATCGGTGCGGGGCGTTTGCCGGTGGCCCAGAACGGCGCCCAGCCCCAATGGCAGGGGTCGATGCGCAAGCCATTGTCGGCGTTGTGCAGGATCAGCACGCGGCTGCCAGGGGCGACGTTGTAGCGGCCAATCGGCACGTTGTCGTAGCCGCTGATCACGTCCTGTTCGGCGTCCAGTTCGCGCAGGTAGTCGACCAGGCCCTGATACTGGGCAAAGCGTCCGCACATGGCATGTCCCCCCACTTGTCGAAATTTCTTACGGCGAAATTGACCGGATACCCGGCACAGCGTTTACTGTATATGCATACAGTTTATTTTCAAGGCCGTGTCATGACTTTCATCCTGGGTCCCATCACTTGCGGCAGCGCAGCTGTGCCGCGCTATCTGTTCCGTGTTCCGGCAGGCTTTCCGTCACCTGCAGCGGATCATATGGAGCAGCCCATTTCGCTGGATGAGCTGTTCAACCTGCGCGCACCGCACATGTACCTGGTGAGGATAGACGGCGACAGCATGCAGGGTGCCGGCATCTTCGACGGCGACCTGGTGCTGGTCGACCGCTCGATCGAGGCGCGCCATGGCCATATCGTGATTGCTGCGGTCAACGGCGAGCCGCTGTGCAAGCGCCTGCAGCATAGCGCCGGGCAAGTCATGCTGCGCTCGGAAAACCCGCGCTATGCGCCCCGTTACATCATGGAGGGTGAAGACCTGACGATCTGGGGCGTGGTCACGTTCAGCGTGCGCAGCCATGACCCGGCAGGCGCCACATGAAACCTTCGCCAGTGTTCGCCCTGATCGATTGCAACAGTTTCTACGCCAGCTGCGAACGGGTATTCCGTCCCGATCTGTCGCGTACGCCCATCGTCGTGCTCAGCAACAATGACGGCTGCATCGTCGCCCGCAGTGCCGAAGCCAAGGCGCTGGTGAAGATGGGGCAGCCCTACTACCAGGTAAAGGATCTGTTGCAGCGCCACGGCGTGGTGGCGTTTTCCTCCAACTATGCGCTGTACGGCGACATGAGCCAGCGGGTGATGACGGTGATCGAAGGCATGGTCCCGGCGCTGGAGGTGTATTCCATCGACGAGGCTTTTGCCGACCTCACGGGCATGCCCGGCGACCTCGAGTACCTTGGCCGTTGTATCCGCGAGCGGGTGTTCAAGCACACCGGCATCCCGGTTGGCGTCGGTATCGCCGGCACCAAGACCTTGGCCAAGCTGGCCAACCATGCAGCCAAGCGTTGGGCCAGGCAGAGTGGCTGGGTGGTCGATCTGCGCGACCCGGTGAAGTATGAGTGGGTATTGAAAAAGTGCGATGTGTCCGAAGTCTGGGGCATCGGCAAACGCCTTACCGCGCACCTGCAGGCTATGGCCATTCGCACCGCCTGGGACCTGTCCTGTGCGGACCCCGGTCTGCTGCGCAAGACGTTCAGCGTGCTGGTGGAGAAGACCGCCCGCGAACTGGCTGGCACACCCTGCCTGCAACTGGAGGACGTCGCCCCGCCACGGCAGGAAATCTGTTGCAGCCGCATGTTTGGCCAGCGCCTGACCGCGCTTGCGCCGCTCAAGGAAGCGGTCGCCACCTACGTGATGCGCGCCTCGGAAAAGCTGCGCCAGCAGCGCTCGCTGGCCCGGCGCATGCGCGTGAGCATTCGTACCGGCATGTTCAACCCTGACGAGCCACGTTATGCCAATGGTGTGCTGGTGCAGTTGCCCTATCCCACCGATGACCTGCGCCTGCTCACGCGCATGGCCCTGGAGGCACTGGAGCGGGTCTATCGGCAAGGCTTTCGCTACAGCAAGGCGGAGGTGCTGCTGCTGGACCTGTGCCAGCGCGGCGAGTACACCGGCGATTTGTTCAGCGCTCGGCAAACGCAGAGCGCGGAACGGGTCATGGCGGTAATTGATGGCGTCAACGCGCGCTGGGGGCGGGGCACATTGCGCAGCGCAGCAGTACCGGCGGCAGCGGAGTGGGCGATGCGTCGGGAGTTGATGAGCGAAGGTTTCACCACTCAGGTGGACGGGTTGTGGCGGGTCGGCTGAATATTGCGACGCGCGCCGACATTCCCGCGCCCAATCGCAGCATCTCCAAAACTTAACGCAACGCCACCGTCACGGGTGAACCCGCTCCCACACTGATCGCGGTCAAATACTGGAATTGGCGCTATCCCGCGTTTCAGCAAAGTTCCGTTACAAACATGTAAACTTCGTAAATACGATTTACTCTCATTTACGAACCCTTATATTTACCACCCCTGTTGGCCGCCAAACTGTGTTTGCGGGGCCGGTGGGCGAGGGCTCCCGGTTTCCGACAGGGATGTGCCTTTTCGCTCATGAATCGCAGGAGATGTACCCATGCAGTGCAGAACTTCACCCAACAGCCTGGCCCTGGCGTTCGTCGCGCTGGCGTCGCCGGCCATGATGGCCACCGCGGCGCAAGCCGAGGAGCAGCGTGCGGGTGAGGTGCTGGAAGTGCCGGTGGCCGACAACGCGCTGGTGATCCAGGACACCCTGATCACCGCCGAGCGCGAGGCGCGCCAGGCACTGGGTTCGTCGATCATCACCGCCGACGATATCAAGCGCCACCCGCCGGCCAACGACCTGTCCGACATCATCCGCCGCGAGCCCGGGGTCAACCTGACCGGCAACAGCGCCAGTGGCGCCCGTGGCAACAACCGTCAGATCGACTTGCGCGGCATGGGCCCGGAAAACACCCTGATCCTCATCGACGGCAAGCCGTCCAGCGCGCGTAACGCCGTGCGCTACGGCTGGAACGGCGACCGCGATACCCGCGGTGAAACCAACTGGGTACCGGCCGAGGCGGTCGAGCGCATCGAGATTTTGCGTGGCCCGGCGGCGGCACGCTACGGCTCCGGCGCCATGGGTGGGGTGGTCAACATCATCACCAAGCGCCCGACCGACGCGCTCAAAGGCAGCGTCAGCCTGTACACCCAGCTGCCCGAAGACAACGCCGAAGGCGCAAGCCGCCGGGCCAACTTCAACCTCGGTGGCGGCCTTACCGACAACCTAGGTTTCCGCCTATATGGCGGCCTGGCCAAGACCGATGCCGACGACCTCGACATCAACGCCGGGCATGCCACCAGTGCCTTGGTAGCGGGTCGCGAAGGCGTGCGCAACAAGGACATCAACGGCCTGCTGAGCTGGAAGCTGAACGACGAGCATCGTCTTGAAGCCAGTGCCGGCTACAGCCGCCAGGGCAACATCTTTGCCGGCGACACCATGAACAGCAACGGCGGCGGTGACGTCGACTTCGTTTCCAGCCTGTACGGCCATGAAACCAACGTGATGCAGCGCAGCACCTACGACCTGATCCACCTGGGGGATTTTACCTGGGGTACCAGCAAGACCACGCTGGCCTACGAGTACGTGCGCAACTGGCGCCTCAACGAGGGCCTGGCCGGGCGTACCGAAGGCGCGCCAAGCGACGAGGGTGGCGCCATGTCGCGCCTGCGCAACACGCGCCTGAGCAGCGAAGTGAACCTGCCGTTCGCCATGGGCAGCACCGAGCATGTGCTGACCCTCGGGGGTGAATACCTGTACGAAGCACTCAATGACCAAGGTTCGCTGCGCCCGCAAAGCTCCGACCCCACCAGCAATGGCGGGCTGGTCGGCTTCGATCGCAGCAGCTCGAAGATGACCGCGCGCAGCTATGCGCTGTTCGTCGAGGACAACATCATTGTCGGCGATACCACCATTACCCCGGGCCTGCGTTTCGACCATCACGAAACCTTCGGCGACAACTTCAGCCCCAGCCTCAACCTGTCGCACAAGCTGACTGAAGCGCTGTCGGTAAAAGGCGGCATTGCGCGTGCCTACAAGGTGCCCAACCTCTACCAGTCCAACCCCAATTACCTGCTGTACAGCCGTGGCAACGGCTGCAGCGTGCAGCAGACCAACAACGGTGGCTGCTACCTGCAGGGCAACGCCGACCTCAAGCCCGAGATCAGCGTCAACAAGGAAATCGGCCTGCTCTACGACCGCGGCAGCTGGCGCACCAGTGCCACCTACTTCCGCAATGACTACAAGAACAAGATCATCGGTGATACCGATGTGCTGTACACCATCGGCACCGGTAGCCGCGTGACCCAGTGGGACAACGCCGGCAAGGCGCGGGTGGAAGGCATCGAAGGCAACTTCTTCGTCGAGCTGAGCCCGGCACTGGACTGGAACACCAACCTGACCTGGATGCTCGACAACGACAACCGCGAGACCGGCGAGCCGCTGTCGGTGATTCCGCAATACACCGTCAACACCACCCTTGACTGGCGCGCCACGGAGCAGCTGTCGTTCCAGGTGGCAGGCACTTATTTCGGCAAGCAGAAATCGCCGACCTACAACTATCGCACCGAGCAGGACTACGACAAGACCGCACAGGAAGATGTCGAGGCCTACGGCCTGGTGGATGTAAGTGCCGGGTACAAGTTCAACGCCAACTACGACGTGCGGGTAGGGGTGAACAACGTGTTCGACAAGCAGATCCTGCGGGGCGGCAATGCCAGCACCTCGGGGGCCAATACCTATAACCAGCCGGGCAGGGCAGTGTTTGCTGCGCTGAATATCAACTTCTGACAGCGCGGGGCCGCTTTGCGGCCCGATGGCGACACAAGGCCGCTCCTACAGGCGATTCGCGTCTCCCTGTAGGAGCGGCCTTGTGTCGCGATCGGGCTGCGAAGCAGCCCCAGAAGCCTGCCCTGTACATGCCAAGGAGCCCCCTGATGGTCAAAGCCCCCGCCTGGCTGCAGATCCTCTCCCGCAGCGCCGCCGCCTTGCTCGGCGGCTATGCCCTCAGCTACGCCGCCAGTGCCTGCCTGGCCCGCATCCTGCCGCTGCCCGCCGGCGATGCGGTCATCGTCGCGACCTTGCCGGCCTTCATCGTTTACACCGCCGCCATACTCTGGGCCTTCGCCAGCCGTGATGCCCTGCGCGCCTGGGCGCCGCTGGTGCTGGCCGCACCCCTGAGCCTGATCGGCTTCTGGCCCCAAGCGCTGGAGTGGCTGGCATGAAGAACACCTTCACCCAATCGATGGCCTGGCTGCACACCTGGGCCGGGCTGATTGTTGGCTGGCTGCTGTTTGCCATCTTCGTCACGGGCACCTTGGCGGTGTTCGACAAGGAACTCAATCACTGGATGCAACCGGAGATCCCGGCCACCCAGGTGACCCAGGCCGATGCTGCCCAGCGCGCCATCGCCTACCTGCAGGCCCACGAGCCGCAGGCCGGTAACTGGGCTATCAGCTTGCCGAACGAGCGTTCGCCTGGGCTGCGGGTGTCCACTGGCGAACGGCGCCACGGTGGGGGTGTGCAACTCGACCCACGCACTGGTGAGGCAATCGACGTGCGTGACAGTGTCGGCGGCAATTTCTTTTTCCGCTTCCACTTTACCCTCGACCTGCCACGCAACTGGGGCATTTTTGTGGTCGGCGCACTGGCACTGGTGATGCTGGCGGCACTGGTGACCGGCATTGTCATCCACAAGAAGATCTTCAAGGAGTTCTTCACCTTCCGGCCGAACAAAGGCCAGCGCTCGTGGCTGGATTTCCATAACGCCAGCGCGGTGCTGTTGCTGCCGTTCCACCTGATGATCACCTACACCGGCCTGGTGATCTTCATGCTCATCTACATCCCGGCCGGCATTGATGCCCTGTTCGCCGGCGACACCCGCGCCTACTTCCAGGCTCAGGGCAATGCCCGCCTCGAGCAACCCCGTGGCCTGGCCAGGCAACCCGCCGCGCTGGTCGATGTGGCACCGTTGCTGGCCCAGGCCGAGGCACGGCTGGGGCCGATTGGCGGCTTGAACATCCGTAACCCCAACACCGCCGCGGCGCGTATCGAAGTCCGCCCCGAGTTAGGCAACCGTATTGCGCTAGCCAAAGGCCAGGCCATGGTCTTCGATGGCGTCAGCGGGCAGCTGCTCAGCGACGTGCCAGCGTGGCGTGCGGTGCCGCTGACCCAGCGGGTCATGGTCGGCCTGCACTTTGCCCAGTTCGGCGGTTACCCGATGCGTTGGCTGTACTTCATCTGCGGGCTGATCAGTTGCCTGATGATCGCCAGCGGCCTGGTGCTGTTCTGCGTCAAGCGCGGGCGCAAGTACGCCACTGCCAGCGCCGAGGCTTCGGCGCGGCGTTGGTACCGGGTAGCCGAGGTGTGCAACGTCGGCTTCATCAGCGGTTTGCTGCTGGCGTGCGTGGGGCTGCTGTGGGCCAGCCGCCTGCTGCCGGTGGAGTTGCTGCAGCGGGAAAGCTGGGAGGTGCGCGCATTCTTCGGCGTATGGCTGCTGGCGCTGCTGCATGCCGGTATCCGGCCCCCGCGCCGGGCCTGGGTCGAGCAACTGCTGTTGGCGGCATTGCTGTGCATTGGCCTGGGTGCGTTCGGTGGCCTGGAAGACACGATGCGCCTGGGGGTTGCCGCTGGTGCACTGGTGCTGGGGGTATTGCTTGGGCTGGCGGCCTGGCAGCTTCGGCAAGCGCAGCCGGCGCAGCAGAAGGCCAGGGCAGGGCGGCAGAGAGAGGCCGAGGCATGATGATGTGGATTACAGGCGGCGTGTTGTTTGCCTACGCCGGCATGCTCGGGCTGTGCCAAGGGCTGGAGCGGCATTACAAGCAGGTATGGAACCGGGCCTGCCCACGTGCATTGCGGGTCGGCTTGCGCGGTGCCGGGTGGCTGGCGCTGCTGGCCAGCCTGGTGCTGTGTGCCAAGGCCTGGGGCTGGGCCATGGGGCCAGTGGCCTGGCTGGGTGTGCTGTCGCTGGCCGGGATACTGCTGGTGATGCTGCTGCCGTACTGGCCAAGGCTGGCGGTGGGGCTGACAGGCGCGCTGCCGGTGTGGGGCTTGGTTCAGCTGGTTAGCTGCCTCTGAATATGGCGCGCACTCTGTGTAGGAGCGGCCTTGTGTCGCGATCGGCCGCGCAGCGGCCCCGGGGATTTCTGCTGCGAAGCTAAAAATTTGGGGCCGCTGTGCGGCCGATCGCGACACAAGGCCGCTCCTACACAGAGCGCGTGTTCCTGTTTAGCCAGTTACCTTGGCAAACGCCGCACGAAAGCGCTGCATGTCCTGCTCATCGCCGACGCTCACCCGCACCCAGTTCGGCCAGCTCGGCCAGATCCGCCCGACCAGCACACCTTCCTCGGCCAGCCGCTCGACCACCGCTTGCCCCGGCCCACGCATATCGATCATGAAGCAGTTGGTCTGCGACGCCGTGCAGCGCCAGCCACGTTTGGCCAGCCAGGCAATGGTCTGGTCGCGCAAGCGGGCGTTGTCGGCCTTGCGCTGCCGCACCAGCTGGCGGTCCTGCAAACTGGCCAGGCCCGCCAGCAAGGTGGGCGCCGCAGCGACGTTCTGGCCGTCGAACGCCTCCAGCCGCTGCAGCAGCGGCGCCTGGCCGATCGCCAGGCCCAGGCGCGCGCCTGCCATGCCATACAGCTTGGAAAAAGTCTGTAGCACCAGCAGTTCGGGGTGCTCCTTGACCAGATCGATACAGCTCTGCGCATCGCTGAAATGAATGTAGGCCTCGTCTACCAGCACCACGCTACCCGCCGGTTTGCGCGCCAGCAACCGTTCGATATCTTCTCGTGGGGTGACGGTGCCGGTGGGGTTGTTGGGGTTGCACAGGTAGATCAGCCCCGCTGCACGGTCGGCCGCCAGCATGGCGTCGATGTCATGGGCGTGGCGGGCGTCGAGGGCGACGCTGTGCACCTGGGTACCCTGACCGGTGGCTGCTTCCGCTGGCGCTTCATAAGACGGTTCCGGTACCACTAGGCTACGCGGCCCGGTAAAAGCCATCACCGCGTGCTGTAACGCCAGTTTCGAACCGCAGAACACCTGAACCTGGTCCGATGCCAGGCCGTGCTCGCCGGCAAACAGGTCGATCAATCGGTATTGCGCATCGTAGGGGTAGCGACCGCACAGGCTGATGCCTTCGCGCATCGCCTCGCGTGCAGCCTGGCTCGGCCCCCAAGGGCTTTCGTTGTAGTTGATGCGCGTGGGGCCGGTGTTGGTGGTCGCGGCGAATGGTGCAGCATTGGCCCAGTTGATGTGCCCGAGCAGCGGTAGGGCCATGCCCAGGCCCACCAGCGAGCGACGTGATAAATCGGTCATGCGTCGATGTCCCTGTTGTTATTGGTCACTTCAGGGACGAAACGCCGCTACAGGAATTAATGATGGCAAATCGCTGCAATCGCGGTCAGCAACCGACACTGTTGCAGCCAAAATCACCGTGGCATGCTAAAGCTTGCGCCCCAGTCCACCACGAGAAGCCTTGGTGAAAGCCATCCGCCTGACCTTGATCTGCCACGCCCTGACCCAGGCCCAGAAGACCGGACACCTGCACCGTGTAGACGACGGCATCCTGCCGCTGGCGCAACCACCTGCTGTGAACCTGCCGGGTGTGCAGCTGCTGACGGCGCCGGAGCGTCGGGCCTGCGAGACAGCGGCGTGGTTGTCGGATGCAGTGGAGGTCGAGCCGGCATTGGCCGATTGTGACCTGGGGCGTTGGCAGGGTATGGCATTGAAGCAGCTGCAAGCCGAGCAGCCCCAGGCGTTGGCCGACTGGCTGCAGGATCCGGCCAGTGCGGTGCATGGGGGGGAGTCGTTCGCCGCGCTGTGCAAGCGCATGGCCACCTGGCTGGCGGCCTTCGACAGGCCGGGGGAATGGCTGGCAGTGACCCATCCGCTGGTCATGCGCGCCGTGCTGGTACAGGTGCTGGGCTGCCCGATGAGTGCCGGGCAGCGTATCGATGTGTTGCCACTGTCACGCCTGGAACTGAGCTTTACCGGGCAGTGGCGCCTGCGCCTGGGCTGAGGGTCAGAACGCCAGTTTATAGCCGATCAGCAGCAGCATGGCGGCCAGGCACGGGCGCAGCACCCGGTCAGAGATTCGCCCGGTGAGGTGGCTGCCCAGGTAGATGCCCGGCAGCGAACCCAGCAGCAGGTAGCCCAGCAACGACCAGTCCATGTTGCCCATGCCGGCATGGCCCAGGCCTGCTACCAGGGTAAGCGGCACGGCGTGGGCAATTTCGGTACCGACCAGGCGGCGGGTGACCAGGAACGGGTAGAGCAGGAACAGCGCTACGGTACCCAACGCACCAGCACCGATGGAGGTAAGCGTGACCATCACGCCCAGTACCACACCGGTCAGCACGGTCAGGGTGTTCAGGCTGCGGTCGCTGAGGTGGTAGTGGTCACCGGCATGGCGATTGGCAAAAGCCTGCAAGCGCGATTTGAACAGGATGGCCAGCGCGGTCAGGATCAGCACCACCGCCAGGCCTTGCTTGATGATGCCGTTCAGGGCAGACGTGTCGGTATGCAGCGTGCTGAGGAACCACAGCGTCAGTGCTGCGGCAGGCACGCTACCCAGGCTGAGCAGGCCGGTGATTTTCCAGTCGATGTTCTTGTTGCGCGCATGCACCCAGACGCCACTGGCTTTGGTGATGGCAGCATAGAGCAGGTCAGTACCGACAGCGGTAGCCGGGCTGATGCCAAACCACAGCAAAATCGGGGTCATCAGCGAGCCGCCACCGACGCCGGTCATGCCGACGATGAAACCCACGATCAGGCCAGCAATGGTGAAACCGAAAGAACCTACATCCATACGCTACTCGACTGCCCAACTTTGCCCGTTATCGGATGCAGCCAGCATATAGATTTTTTTATAGCCAAATAGACTTGTTCGTTATTAGGTTATAACCGCGCGTAGCTTGTAATACCCCTATTGCCGGCAAGCCACAGGTACTGCATAGAGGCTGAGGCCCATGCGGTTGGTGTGGGAGCTGGCTTGCCGGCGATAGGGGGCACTACAGGCCCCCCGATCAACGATCAGTCATCACCACCATCACATGCGCATCACCCCCATCGTCGCTTTCCGACAGGTAGATGTGCCCCACCTGGCTGTCGAAATAGGCCGTTTCCTGCGGCCCGATACTCACCGCTTCACCGGTCTCGAACTCGATACGCACACGCCCGCTTAACACCAGCGCGAACTCCTGCCCAGGGTGGCGGATAAAATCGTCGAACTGGCCGCGTTCGCGGGCAATGATGCGGGCATAAGCCGGGGTCATGCGCCGTTCCGGAAAGTCGCCGGCAATCGGGTGATAATCATAGGTGCCGGTCGAATAGCCCGCCGCGGCCGGCAACGAGTCGACCACCACCGTCACCGGTACCGGCGCGCTGACCGTGCCGCTGGCGCGAAACAGCTGGGCAATATCAACATTCAACGCGCGCGCGGCGGCCGCGAGTTTTTCGTAACTGACCGACACCTGCGCCAGTTCCATCTTCGACAAGGTGGACAGTGGCACGCCACTGATTTCGGACAATTGCTTAAGGGTCATCTGGCGCGCCTTGCGCACCTGGCGCAGGCGCTGGCCGACTACGGCGCGGTCAAGCAGGGGTAGGGCAGCGGGCATTCAGCGGTCTCGGCATGCGGCGTTGGTCGGGCATCTTACCTTGGGCCCTTGCGTACTCCTAAATTCTCATATATTAGAATTCTCATAAATGATAATTGGCTTGGCAGGAGCGTGCATGACCTCGATCTACGACACCCTCATCATCGGCGCCGGCATCGCCGGTGCTTCGCTGGGCTATCGCCTGGCCGGCCGGCAGCGGGTGCTGTTGCTCGAACGCGAGTCGCAGCCTGGTTACCATTCCACCGGGCGTTCGGCGGCGATGTTCATGGAGGCGTACGGGACCCCGCAGATCCAGGCGCTGACCCGCGCCAGCCGGGCCTTTTACGAAACGCCGCCACAGGGCTTCTGCGAACACCCGTTGCTGGAGCCGCGTGGCTGCCTGTATGTGGCCAGCGTCGAGCAGCGCGAGCTGCTTGAGCAAACCCACGCGCAGAACCTGGCCAACGGCACCGAGGTCAGCCTGCTCGAGCGCGACGCTGCCCTGGCCCTGGTGCCGAGCCTGCGGGGTGAAACCCTGGCTGGCGCCGTGCTGGAGCCGGGTGCAATGGACCTTGATGTGCACGCCCTGCACCAAGGCTTTCTGCGTGGTTATCGCGCTGCTGGCGGTGAACTGCGCTGCAACGCCGAACTGATCCAGGCGCGTTACCTGGGCGACCATTGGCAGGTAGAGCTGGGCGGTGGCAACCGTGTGCAGGCGCGCCAGTTGGTCAACGCTGCGGGTGCATGGGCCGACCGTGTGGCCGAACAATGCGGTGTGGCCGCCATTGGCCTGCAACCTTGTCGGCGCAGTGCCTTCACCTTCCCCGGCCCGGCAGACCAGGACTTCGCCCGCTGGCCGGCGGTGATCGGCGTTGATGAAAGCTTCTACTTCAAGCCCGATGCCGGCCAGTTGCTGGGTTCGCCAGCCAATGCCGACCCGGTCGAGCCACAGGATGCCGCGCCCGAGGAGTTCGACGTGGCCCTGGGTATCTACAACATCGAAGCCATGACCACCCTGGCCATTCGCCGCCCCAGCCACACCTGGGCCGGGCTGCGCTCGTTCGTCGCCGATGGCGACCTGGTGATCGGTTTCGATGTGCAAGCGCCCGCGTTCTTCTGGCTGGCGGCGCAGGGCGGTTATGGCATCCAGTCGGCAGCGGGCGCCTCGCGCCTGGCCGCCGACCTGCTGCTTGGCCAACCCCTGTGCCCAAGCCTTGTCAGCCAGGGGGTGGCGCCCGAGCGCCTGTCCCCGGCCCGTTTCCAGCAACCCTGAAAGGA
Source organism: Pseudomonas sp. NPDC089407 (assembly GCF_044900445.1). Lineage (NCBI taxonomy): Bacteria > Pseudomonadati > Pseudomonadota > Gammaproteobacteria > Pseudomonadales > Pseudomonadaceae > Pseudomonas > Pseudomonas sp. NPDC089407. The sequence continues at coordinate 119,092 of NZ_JBJDNB010000016.1, read as the reverse complement.
ATACCCCATGAGCACTGATATCCAGCGTTTCCCCAGCAGCCTGCCGTTCCCGTTTTCCCGCGCGGTGAAGGCCGGCGGTTTTCTGTTTCTCTCCGGTCAGGTGCCAATGAGCGCCAGTGGTGAAGTGGTGCGCGGTGACATCCAGGCCCAGACTCGCGCCGCCTGCGAACGCATCGGCGAAAGCCTGGCTGCTTGCGACGCGCGCTTCGACCAGGTGGTCAAGGTCACGGTATGGCTGTCGGACATGAGCCATTTCGCCGGTTTCAACGAGGTCTACAAGGAATTCTTCGGTGCCGCGTTGCCGGTGCGCTCTACCGTGGCCTCGGCGCTGGCGCTGGGGGTTGATGTGGAGATCGAAGTGCAAGCGTTCGTCGGCGACGCCTGACTGGGCCGGAGGCTGCGCATGCTTGCCGGTCCCTGTGTGAGCGGTTTTAGCCGCGAACACCGGCGTAGCCGGTGCCATGCACCGCGTTGCCCACTTCGCGGGTGAACCCGCTCCCACAGGGCCGGCGTTGCATCAGAAGGGCCGTTAACAAATACAAAAATAAATCCAGAGGTTCACATGCAAGAGCAACTGAAGATTGCCGGCGCATTTGTCGGCGTGATCGTGGGGGCGGGGTTCGCTTCAGGGCGGGAACTGTTGTTGTTCTTTGTCGATTTCGGCCTGTGGGGGCTGGTGGGCGCGTTGGTCAGCGCCGCCTTGTTCACCTTCCTCGGCATGGCGCTGGCAGGGTTGGGCAACCGCCAGCAGGCTACTTCGCACAAGGATGTGATCCAGGCCATCTGTGGCCGCCACCTGGGCCTGTTCGTCGACTGGCTGATCACCTTTTTCATGTTCGCTGTCACCGTGGTCATGCTGGCCGGCGGTGGTGCGCTGCTGGAGCAGCAGTTCGGCATCCCGGCGCTGACCGGCAGCGTGCTGGTGACACTGGTGGTGGTCGGTATCGTGTGCCTGGACGTGCGCAAGGTGATCCTGGCGATTGGCGCCATCACGCCGTTGCTGATCCTGGTGGCCTCGGCAATTGCGCTGTATGCCGTGTTCAGCCGTGAACAGCGTTTTGCTGCGCTCGACCAGCTGGCCAGCCAGCAACAGGCCGGCACCCACCACTGGTTACTGGGCGCGTTCCTGTATGTGTCGTACAACATTGTGGCGGGTGCGCCGATCCTGGCCATTCTGGGCGGTTCGGCCAAGGGCGAGAAAACCGCAATGTGGGGTGGCCTGCTCGGCGGAGCGGCGTTGGGTGGCCTGATGCTGGTGATGAGCGCCGGGCTGCTGTCGCGCCTGGACAGCGTGGCCGACTTGCCGATGCCGATGTTGTCGATTGCCAACGAAGTGTCGCCGCTGCTGGGGCTGGTGATGTGCCTGATCATCTTCGGCATGATCGTCAACACCGCTGTGGGCACGCTGTTTTCGTTCCTGTCGCGGCTGTTGCCGGCAGGCACGGCGAAGTTCCGCTGGGGCTCGGTGGTGACCGGGGCAGTGGCGTTCGGCTGCAGCCTGGTGGGGTTCATCAGCTTGGTGGGCGAGGTGTACCCGCTGTTCGGCTACCTGGGCTTTGTGCTGATGGCGGCGGTGTTGCTGGCCTGGGTGCGGCGGGGCAAGGCAGTGAAAGCGGCAGTGGCCTAAGGGGCTGCTGCGCAGCCCAATCGCCGGCAAGCCAGCTCCCACAGGGATATCACAAGGCCCGAGGGCAGCGCTGTACCTGTGGGAGCTGGCTTGCCGGCGATTGGGTCGGTACAGGCGGTAACAGCCAGTGGCCGTTGACGCCTGATTCCAGCATCTAGATCCTGAAACTGCCCACCAACTGTTTCAAGCGCCCGGCCTGCTGGGCCAGTTGGTCGCAATGGCGCAGGGTTTCATTGAGGTTCTCCACCCCTTGCTGGTTCAGCGCGTTGATCTGGGTGATGTCCAGGTTGAGGCTTTCGACCACGGCGGTCTGCTCTTCGGTAGCCGTGGCCACCGACTGGTTCATGCCATCGATTTCACCGATGCGCTGGGTCACGCTGGCCAGGCGCTCGCCGGCCTGGTTGGCCACCTGCACGGTCTGCTCGCTGGACACCTGGCTGGTGTTCATGGTGTGTACCGCTTCGCGCGAGCCTACCTGCAGGCTGGTGATCATGCGGTGGATTTCTTCCGCCGATTCCTGGGTACGGTGTGCCAGGTTGCGCACCTCGTCGGCCACCACGGCAAAGCCACGGCCAGCCTCACCGGCACGCGCTGCCTCGATCGCGGCGTTCAGTGCCAGCAGGTTGGTCTGCTGCGAGATGCCCTTGATCACGTCGAGGATCTTGCCGATTTCATCGGTGCTGGCGTTGAGCGTTTCAATCTGCGCACACGACTCGCTGATGCGCTGCGACAGGGCGGTCATGGCGCTGATCGCTTCTTCCACCACTTCACGGCCGCCGTGCGCCTGTTCGCTGGCGCCGCTGGCATGTTGCGAGGCATCAGCGGCATTGCGGGCGATTTCCTGGGTGGCGGCACCCAGTTCGTTGATCGCCGCCGCCACGCTGTTAGTGCGCATGCTCTGTTCTTCGGAACCGCTGATCGATGCATTGGAGGCGCCGACCACCTTCTCCGACAGGTCATGTACCAGGCGGGTGGCCGACGACACTTCGCTGATCGAGGCATGGATACGCTCGACAAAGCGGTTGAACGAGGTAGCCAGTTCGCCAAATTCGTCCTGGTTCTGCACGGTCAGGCGGCGGGTAAGGTCACCTTCGCCCTCGGCGATGTCGCGCATGGCGCGGCCCATGGTGGTCAGCGGGCTCATCAGCACCGGGATCAGCAGGCCAAGCAGGCCGGCAATGGCGGCTACGGCGATCAGCATGGCGATGATCGCCGAGGTACGGAACTGGCTGAGTGCGGCGTAGGCTTTATCCTTGTCGATCGACAGGCCGATGTACCACTGTGCCGAAGGCAGGCCGGCGACCGGCGCGAACGAGATGATCCGGTCCTGGCCGTTGAGGGTAACATCCTGCATGCCGGCGGCGACCCGCAGGTTGCTGCCCGGGTAGATGTCCTTCAGGTTCTTCATCACCTGGTCTTTGTTGGGGCTGACGATCACCTGGCCGTTGGCGTCGGCGAGGAAGGCGTGGCCGATGCCGCCGAAGTCGACCGAGTTGATGATCTCGACCAGGGTGTCGAGGGTCACGTCACCGCCGACCACACCGATCAGCTCACCATCGGCCTTGCTTTTAACCGGTGTGGCGATGGTCACCATCAAGCCACCGACGGCGCCCTGGTAGGGGGCGGTCAGCACCGTTTGCCCGGCACTGGCGGCGGCGCCGTACCAAGGGCGTTGGCGGGGATCATAACCGGCGGGCATCTGCGTATCCGGGCGCTGGGTAAACACGCCGTTTGCCTGGCCCAGGTAGGTGAACAGGAAATTGCGCGTGTAGGACGGCTGCTCGATCAGCCCGGCCAGCGTATCGCCGGCGCCTTGCTGGCCGATGTCCTGGGCCAGGTTCTCCAGCACCAGGATGCGCCCGCTCATCCAGTTCTGCACGCTGCTGGCAGTCAGTGCACCGGACTGCTGCACCGAGGCTTCGATGTTCTGGCGGATGGTGTTGCGTTGCAGGTAGTCGTTGTAGAGCGTGAACAGGGCAAATGCCAGGACCACGACGCCGCAGGCGCTGAGCAGGATCTTGTGGCGAAATTTCAGGTTCATGTTTCGAGACCTTGAGCCAAGGAGGGGAGGGCGCAGCGCGCTTATGACGTTCTGCTGGGCCTGTCGATCGAGATATCGGCTCAAGGTGTAAAAGATTGAAGCGCCTACAGAAATTTCTTACAGATGTTTCGACGAGCGGCTGTCAGGTATTGCCAGTTGCTCGATCAGCAGCCTCGCAGCCTGCTGCAGCGGCTGTTGTTTGCGCCACAGGATGTGCACCGGCAACTGCAGTTCGTTGCGCGTATTGCGAAAATCAAGGCGTACCAGGCGCCCGTCGGCCAGCAGCGGCGCCACCCGTGACAACGGCAGGTCACCCCAGCCCAGGCCCGTTTCGACCATTTGCAGGGCCAGGTCGAAACTGTCGGTGGACCAATGCGTGGCGCCAATCAGTGAACGCGGGTCGGCCAGCGGCAGATCGCGGCTGCGCACCAGAATCTGACGCACCCGGGTCAGGTCCTCCAGGTAGTGGATGCGCCCCCCGCGCAACGCCGGGTGGGTTGGCGACAGGGTGGCCACCAGCGATTCCATGCCGATGTGCTGAAAGCCGCGGCGGGCATCCACCTGCAGTCCGGCGAACGCTACGCAGAGGTCGGCACGGCCGCTGTCCAGCAAGTGCAAGGCTTCTTCCTGGGGGGCACTGAGCAGGGCGATGTCGAGTAACGGGTGGCGTTCACCCAGGCTGGCGATGGCAGCCAGCAGTGGGCGGTGATCGATGTCAGGCACCACGACCAGGGTCAGGCTGCTCTCCAGCCCCTGAGACAGCTCCAGGGCATGGACCTGCAGCAGCCCCAGTTGCTCGCCAATCAGCCTGGCATGCGGCTCCAGGGCCAAGGCCTGCGCAGTTGGGCGAACCTCGCGCGGGCCGCGTTCGAAAAGGCTGTAGCCCAGTTCTGCTTCAAGGTTGCCGATGGCCATGCTCACGGCCGAAGGAACGCGCTTGAGCGCGCGTGCGGCGGCAGAGAACGAACCGCAGTCGAGCACGGCGAGAAACAGCTGGATGTTGTCGCTGGAAAAATTCATGGCAGCCTCCTGTCAGTAAATCTGACAGCTGCCGACTTTTGCTGTCAAGCGTCGTGAAGCATGATTGCGCCCTGTCGTTATTGTCATCAGAGGTAACCCCGGGTGCAGGGATTGAAACGCAAACTGGTCTACGTGACCTTCTATGAACTGATCGGGCTGTGCATGTCGACCCTCGGGCTGGCCTACCTGTCGGACACCCAGGCGTCACATACCGGGCCGCTGGCGGTGATGATCACCACCATCGCCATGCTCTGGAACCTGATCTACAACAGCCTGTTCGAATATTGGGAGAGCCGCCAGGCCAAGCGCGGGCGCAGCGTGGCGCGGCGGGTGGCGCATGCCATCGGCTTTCAGCTGACGCTGGTGGTGTACTTGATCCCACTGATTGCCTGGTGGCTGAACATGACCTTGATGGAGGCGTTGCTGGTGGACATGGCGTTCATCGTGCTGGTGCCTTGCTACACCTTTGCCTATAACTGGGCGTTTGACCGGGTGTTCGGGTTGCCCAGTTCGGCGATGGCCACCGCCTGATTGATTCTGTACCGGCCTCTTCGCGGCGGTTCGACGCCTCGATGAACCCGCTCCTACAACAAGACACGCGGTCCCTTGTAGGAGCGGGTTTACCCGCGAAGAGGCCCGCACAGGCAACCGGCTAAGGCGGCAGGCGGATAATCAAAGGCTCCTGCTGCTGTTTCACCTGCTGCTCCTCTACAGGCCCCACAGGCCGCGGCACACTCTCCAGCAAACTGTCCTCCACCTGCCCCGACAGGTAGTACACCCCCGCCATGGCCCCACTCTGGCGGTTCTCCATCAGCTCCTGCCATTCCTGGTTCAACGCCACGTTGAGGATCACCCGCAGTTGCTCGACCATCTGCGGCTGTTCGCGGTCATGGGTCATCATCCCGTAACCGGCAGCGGCAATCGAAATCATCGCCCCCGCCACCTTGCCCACTGCCGACGCCACGGCACTGGCAATGCCGCGTGGGGCCAGAGTGGCCCCCAGCTTTTCGCTGGCCTGGGTGGCTACCGAGTTCAACCCGACATCGGTCCTGCCAGGGCCTTTGCTGGCTTGCTGGTGCAAGTGCTGGCGCATGGCTTGCCAGGCCGGCTGCTGGTCCAGTGACTTGGCCCGCAGCAACGTATACAGGCTGGCATTGCGTGCATCCGGCGGCCCCAGGTGGATGGCGGGAATGCGGGTAAGCCGTTGGCTGAATTGCTCGGGCGGCGCGTTGTAGCGGCTGATAATGGCCGGCAGTTGCTGGCCGAGCAGTTGCAGGTACAGTTCGCAGGCGCGATCGCGGATGCCTTCGGGGTTTATCTGCTCGGCCACCGGCTCGATAACCCGGGCGTGGTACTGTTCCTGCAGGTAAAGGGCCAGGCGCTTTTCCGCCGGCTCCCGGCCTTCGCCGCTGTCGAGCTTGTACCAGGCCACCTTGAGGGTCAGCCATTGCTGGGTCCAGTAACCGGTGAACCAGGGGATGAAGTCGCTTTCGGTGCGTTGCTGTACCTGCTCCTTCCACACCCGCATCGAGCGCCGGGCATAGTCGTTGGCCGAGCCGGCGGCGCCGGCCGAGGCATCGATCAGTTCCTGGTCGATGCGCTGCCAGGCGGCCGGGGTAAGTACGGCGGGTGGCGGCGGGGCAGGCGGGCGCTTGCCGGTGCAACCGCCAAGCGCCAGCAGAAGGCACAGCAATAACAGGGTTCGAGAACTCACGCGACCGCCTCCCTGGTAGAGGCTGGGGTGGTGTTCCGAGTATAGGGCGGGGCGCGAGGTGCTGCCGTGCAGCCTATCGCCCTGGCAACGCGGTCCCCTGTAGGAGCGGCCTTGCGTCGCGATGGGGCGCAAAGCGGCCCCAGGTTTTCAGCTTCGCAGCAGATATTGCAGGGGCCGCTTCGCGCCCCATCGCGACGCAAGGCCGCTCCTACACGGGACCGCGGAATTAGGCCAGGTCGAGCTTTTCTTCCAGGCGGTCAAGGTGCTTGTGCATCAGCCCCAGTGCCGCCTCGGCATCGCCTTGTTCCACGGCATCGATGATCGCAGCATGCTCTTGCCACGCGCAGTGGTCGCAGCACGGCGACTCGTAGCGGGCAATGATCAGCGAGGTCATCGGCACCAGCCCGTTGAGGAATCGTGCCAAGGGCGCATTGGCCGCCACCTGCGCCAGTTTCAGGTGAAACTCGCCGCCCAGGCGGATCGCCGCGCAGCGTTCGCCACTTTCATGGTGCTGGCGCTCGCGCTCCACCAGTTGCCGCAACTGCCGTACCTGTGCCGGGCGGGCGCGCTGCGCGGCCAGGGTAATCAGCGTGGTTTCGGCCAAGCGCCGGGCGCTGAGCACCTGGCGTGCCTGGTCCGGGTCGGGCGCCGCAAGGTGCGCGGTGTGGCTGGGGCGTTGCACCACCACCTGCTGGTCGGACAAGCGCCCGAGCACGCGGCGGATCACCGTGCGGCTGACGCCAAAGGCATGGCCCAGCGCCTGCTCGGGCAACAAGCTGCCGGGTGGCAGGCGCTGTTCAAGAATGGCGTCAAACAGCCGCGGGTAGATCTGCTCGGCCGACAGGCGGGTTTCGCCGGCCGCGAGCAGGGCTGGCAAATGGGGGGCGGCGTTCATGGTCGCTCTCCTCGGGTCATGGGTGCGGATGGTCGTCCGGGATGTTCAGCGATATGCCCATGCGCGAGCCTTCGGCGAGGATGTGCTGGCGCATCTGGGCACTGGCCTGAGCACTGTTGCGCTCACGTATGGCGCGTACCACCGCTTCGTTTTCCTTCAATCGCGCGGCCAGGTGTTCGGGCGAATTGCGCAGCATGTCAGCGCTTTGCTTCAGGGCATTGCCGGTCTGCTGCACCACGCTCTGGAAGATCGGGTTGGTGGTCAGGGCGAACAGTGCCTCATGGAAGGCGATGTAAGCCTTGGCCCCGGCTTCACTGTCATCGGCCTCCAGCGCTTCGCGCATGTCCATCAACGTCAGCCGCAATTGGCCAACATCCTGGCTGTTGGCCGATTGCGCCACCAGGCCGACAATGAACGGTTCCAGGGTATAGCGCAGTTCCAGTACATCGGCCAGGCTGGCCGCGGCACTGGTGTCCTGCCCCGGTTCCTGGGCGGTGGCATCGGCCTCCAGCACCAGTACGCCCTTGCCCGGCAGCGCACGTACCAGGCCCAGGGTTTCCAGCACGGTTACCGCTTCGCGCAGGCTGGGGCGGCTGATGCCCAGTTGTTCGGCCAGTTCGCGCTGGCCTGGCAGCATGTCACCGCTGCGCCACTGGCCGCGGGCCAAGGCCTGGCGGAGTTTCTCCACCACTGAGTTGACGACGGTCGATGAGCTGATCACGTTTCGCTCCTGGAAGGGCCGGCATCAGTGCCGGCCACGTTCGCTCAAAATTCCTGTTGATGGGCGCTGGGCTGCTTGCGTGGCACGGGAGCAAAGCCAGGTTTGCCAGCGAGTACGTTGTGCGCACGCTCCAGGTCGATGTCCTTCTCCCAGCGGGCGATGGCCACGGTCGCCACACAGTTGCCAATCAGGTTGGTCAATGCCCGGCCGATGCCCATGAACCAGTCCACCGCCAATACCAGCACCAGGCCGACCACCGGAATCGCCGGTACGGCGGTCAGGGTGGCGGCAAGGATCACCAGCGCCGAGCCTGGGATGCCGTGAGCCCCCTTGGAGGTCACCAGCGACACCAGCAGGATGGTCAGCAGGTCGGTCATTTCCAGTGGTGTGCCGGTGGCGTTGGCGATGAACACGATGGCCAGGGTCAGGTAGATGGAGAAACCATCGAGGTTGAACGAATAGCCGGTGGGGATGACCAGGCCGACCGTGGAGCTACCAATGCCCAGGTGCTCCAGCTTGCGCATTATTTGTGGCAGCACGGCGTCGGAAGAGGCGGTGCCAAGGACGATGGTCAGTTCTTCACGCAGGTACTTGATCAGCGGCAGCAGCTTCAGGCCCGACAGGCGCATGACCGTGCCCAGCACGATCAGCACGAAGCCGGCGCACGTCAGGTAGAACAGCGCCACCAGGCCGCCCAGGTGCTGCAGCGATTCCAGGCCGTACTTGCTGGTGGTGAAGGCGATGGCGCCGAACACGCCGATTGGCGCCAGGCGCACGATCATGCCCATGATGCGGAAGATCACGTGGCTCAGTTCGTTGATCAGCCGCGAAATGCCGGCGGCCGAATCTCCCACCAGGTTCAGCGCACTGCCGAACAGCACCGAGAACAGCAGCACCTGGAGGATGTTGTTGTCGGCAAAGGCTCCGACCACCGAGGTGGGGATCAGGTCCATGAAGAATGCCGTGGCACCGTGAATGTGCTGGCCGCGCTCGGCCAGGCCGTTGGCATCGGCGCTGGACAGCTGGTCCAGGTGGATATTGGCGCCGCTGCCAATGCCGCTGCCGAAGGCGAACACCAGGCCGATCACCAAGGCGAGAGTGGTCAGCACTTCAAAGTAGATCACCGATTTCAGGCCGATGCGGCCGACCTTTTTCAGGTCGCCCGCACCGGAGATACCACTGACCACCACGCAGAACACGATCAGGCCGATGAGCATCTTGATCAGCTTGATGAAGCCGTCGCCGAGAGGTTTGAGTTGCAGGGAGAGGTCGGGGAAGCTGAGGCCGCAGGCGATGCCGAGGGCAAGGCCGAGCACGACTTGCAGGAATATCGAACGCGAGCACCATTTGAGCATGGGAGGAGTCTCAGATCGGTGTCCTTGCTTCGGTAGCCGCACGGGGCGAAAGAGCGCAGGACTTAATTATTGTGGTCTTACCGGTTTGTTCAGCGCGAAGCCATAAAAGCGCGAAAAATCCGATATTGCAAGGGTTTTTGGCCTTACCGGTCTGACCAGTTGTGGGGCAATCCGGAGCGCCGGGCTCTAGTTCGGTGCGTGCCGTTGGATCGGCCGCTTTATGGCCGTTTTGCGGGTAAACCCGCTCCTACAGGGGGCGCGTGCGCGAGCCGGGGCACGTGCAGTCCGGTACCGCGAAGAGTGTTGCAAGCAACCTGCCAACCAGGTCGCGATGCGGGTATTCCCGATAACGACATGATTCATAAGGTTTATTTGCAATCCTTGGCTGAGCTCGTAGAATCCGCGCCCGACCGGGCAGTCAAAAAGAGGCCGATCGCGGGCTATACACCCCGTTAATCACTCAACCGCAGGCGCCCGGCGTAAAAAATGAATGGAGTCTCATCGTGCGCCTCAACCTGCCGGTAACCCCGGTCGAGCAACGTTTTCCCGCAGATCAGCGGCTGATTTCAGCCACCGACACCGCCAGCCTGATCACCTACTGCAACCCCGAATTCGCCGCCATCAGCGGCTACAGCGAGGGCGAACTGATCGGCAGCCCGCACAACCTGGTACGCCACCCGGACATGCCGCCGGCGGTGTACGAACTGATGTGGCGCTACCTGAAGGCCGGCAAGAGCTGGATGGGCATCGTCAAGAATCGCTGCCGCAACGGCGACTTCTACTGGGTCAACGCCTACGTTACCCCCATCCTCGAAGGTGGGCGTGTGGTCGGCTACGAGTCGGTACGGGTTTGCCCGACGCGTGAGCAGGTGGCGCGCGCCGAGGCCCTGTATGCGCGGCTGCGCAACGGCCAGGCGGCGCTTTCGGCGCCACGCCGGCTGGGCTTGCTGGCCCAAGGCCTGGCTTTGCCAGTGGCGGGTGGCCTGTTGGCGCTGGGCACCAACCAACTATGGCCTGGCCTGCTAGGGGAGGGGCTGACGGTGGGGCTGTTCGTGGCCTACGGCCTGTGGGTGCGCAATGCCATTGGACGGCAGTTGCAGCACGTTGTGCAGGGCGCCGAAGGCACCTTTGCCGACCCGATCGCCGCCTTGACCTACAGCGACCTGCCGGGTGCCGCCGGGCAACTGCAATTGATGCTGATCAGCGACGAGGCGCGCCTGAAAACCGCGTTGACACGCCTGAGCGACCTGGCTGGGCAAATGGCAGTAGCCGCCCACGATGCCGGGCAGTTGTCACGCAGCACCGAATCGGCACTGCTGAAGCAGCGCGCCGAAACCGACCTGAGCGCTACGGCGATGAACCAGATGGCCGCCTCAATCGGTGAAGTGGCCAACCACGTGCAACTGACCGCCGCCGAAGCACACACCGCCCACTTGCTGGCCGAGCAGGGCAGCCAGGTGGCCGATGCCAGTGGCGCGGCCATTCGTACCCTGGCTGGCACTGTCACGCAGATCAACCAGGCGGTCAGCCACCTGGCCGGCCAGACCGGTGCCATTGCCGAGGCCACCGGGATGATCCGCGGCATTGCCGAGCAGACCAACCTGCTGGCGCTCAACGCCGCCATCGAAGCGGCCCGTGCCGGTGAACAGGGCCGCGGCTTTGCCGTGGTCGCCGATGAGGTGCGGGCCCTGGCCGACAAGACCCGCCAGTCGACCCTGCACATCCAGGCCATCATCGATGCCCTGCGCAGTGGCGCCGAAGAAGCCGTGGCGATTGCCAGCCAGGGCATCGACGGTGCCGAGCAGGGCGTTGCCCAGGTGCAGGAGGCCCGCCAGGCGCTGCATGGCATTCGTGATGCGGTGCAGCGCATCAGCGACATGAGCCAGCAGATGGCAACCGCCTCGCAGCAGCAATCGGCGGTGGCCGAAGCGGTTTCGCGGCAGATCAACGGGGTGGCCGGTATTGCCCAGCATAGCGCCCACAGCGCCAACGCTGCCGCCTCGCGCGGCGCCGAGCTGGAACAGGTGTGCGCTGGATTGCGCGCCCTGGTGGAGCGCTTCAACCGCTAAGGCAGGATGCTTTATGGATGATAACTATCGCGCGGCCGTGGACGCGGCCGCGATCTTTTCCGAAACCGACCTGCGTGGGAACATCACCTACGTCAACCAGCAGTTCTGCAGCATCTCGGGCTACAGCCGCGAAGAGCTGCTGGGGGCCAACCACCGCATCCTCAACTCCGGCCTGCACGAGCCGGCATTCTTTGTCGGCATGTGGCAGGCCTTGGCTGCAGGGCGGGTGTGGAAGGGCGAGATCTGCAACCGGGCCAAAGACGGTTCGCTGTATTGGGTCGACAGCACCATGGTGCCCTTGGTCGACCCGCAGACCGGCCTGGTACGCAAGTATGTGTCGATTCGCTTTGACGTCACCGAGAAACGCCAGTTGCTGCACACCTTGCAATGGCGAGTGGGCCACGATGTGCTTACCGGGTTGCCCAACCGCGCTTATTTGTCCGACTTGCTGAACCAGGCCCTGGCCTATTCGCGCCGCGAAGACGTGCCGTTGGCAGTGTGCATGCTTGACCTGGATGGTTTCAAGGCGGTCAATGATGGCTACGGGCATGCCGTAGGCGACTTGCTGCTGGTGGAGGTGGCGCAGCGCTTGAAGCGCATCCTGCGCGGTGGTGATGCCGTAGCCCGCTTGTCCGGCGACGAGTTCGTGCTGATCCTGCGCGATGTCGATGATGAACGCCAGCTGCATGCGGCCCTGCGGCGAGTGTTGCGGGCGTTGGCTGCGCCCTGTGTGGTGCGTGAACACACGCTGTCGCTCAGCGCCAGTATCGGTGTAACCCTGTACCCGCAGGATGATGAAGACGCCGATACCCTGGTGCGCCATGCCGACCAGGCCATGTACGTGGCCAAGCAGCGCGGGCGTAACCGCTACCACCTGTTCGACGTGTCGCAGGAGCAGGAGCTGAAGGCCACCCACCAGACGGTGGCGCGGGTACGGCGGGCCTTGAACAACCATGAGCTACGCCTGTACTACCAGCCCAAGGTCAACCTGCGCAGTGGTCAGGTGCTGGGCTTCGAGGGCTTGCTGCGCTGGCAACGGCCAGGCCGTGGCCTGGTGCCGCCCGGTGATTTCCTGCCCTGGGTAGAGCAGACCGACCTGATCGTCGAAATCGGCGAGTGGGTGCTCGACCAGGCGCTCAGCCAGCTGCAGGCCTGGCAGCGCCAGGGGCAGCTCTGGTCGTTGAGTGTGAACATCGCCGCGCGGCATTTGCAGCGCGGCGACTTTGCCGAGCGCCTGCAGCAGTTGCTGTCGGCGTACCCGGAAGTGGAACCGTCGCGGCTGGACCTGGAGATCGTCGAGTCTGTGGCGATCGACAACCTGCAGCACGTCAGCCGCTGCCTCGATGCCTGCCGTGCGTTGGGTGTGCAATTTTCGCTGGATGACTTCGGCACCGGTTACTCGTCGCTGAGTTACCTGAAGCGCTTGCCGACCCAGACGATCAAGATCGACCAGTCGTTCGTGCGTGACATCCTGCACGATCAGGACGACCTGGCGTTGACGGCGGCGGTGATCGGCCTGGCCCGGGCATTTGGCCGCGAGGTGATTGCCGAAGGGCTGGAGAGCGTCGAACATGGCCGGGTGCTGATGGGGCTGGGCTGCGAGCTGGCGCAGGGCTACTGCATTGCCCGGCCGATGCCTGCCAGTGAAGTGCACGCCTGGGCGCAGGCTTACCGGCAGCCACCCGAGTGGCGCGGGCTTGGCGGAGCAGGGTCTGAGGTCGGCGCCGTCACTGTGGGAGATCATCCAGCTTTTTAGCTGCGCTGTCGTGCAGAGAATTGAATTCGCAAGCGGTCCGCATACCGTGTGGGCTTTAGCCGCGAAGAATCCAACGCGGTGCATGGCACCGGCTGCGCCGGTGTTCGCGGGCACGCCCTAATGCCAGTCAGTAAAGCGGTATGGGCTGACAGGTGCATGCCTTGAGATGTTGGGGGGCTGGGAGATCGAGCGCCGCCCGCGCGGCGCTTCGCGGCACAAGGCCGCTCCCACAGTCTGTTTCGGGCCAATTATTCCTGTGCCTTTGGCGCGCGCACCCTGGGTGCATGGCTGGAGATTGATGAAGAGAAGTGGCGCAGCCGATATCGAATGGAACAAACAAGGCGGCCAGCGGTGAACTCACAGGAGTGATTGGCCCGAAACAGACTGTGGGAGCGGCCTTGTGCCGCGAAGCGCCGCGCGGGCGGCGCTCGATCTCACAGGCGATGCTAAAAGCCCGCCGAACACCTCGCCTTTTCTTAACTGACTGGCATTAGGGCACGCCCGCTCCCACAGAGTGCCTGCTAAATCAAGATTTATGTGCAGCTCTGTGGGAGCTGGCTTGCCGGCGATAGGGCCGGTACAGGTCAAGGCAATCATTGCTCACGCAAGCGTTTGTACAAAGTGGTGCGGCTGATCCCCAATCCGCGCGCCACCGCCGACAGGTTGCCGTTGGCCTGTGCCACCAGCGCTGGCAAGTCCGCATCCTCAGCCGCCACCGGCACCGGCACCTGCAACTCGGCCAGAAAGCCCGCAGACAGGTGCTCCACACCAACCGGTCCATCACCGGCCAGGGCCAGCGCCACCTGCAGCACACTCACCAGTTCCCGCAGGTTGCCTGGCCACGGGTGCCGGTCGAGCAAGTCGACAATGCCCGCAGGCAGCCGCGCGGGCTGCCCGGGATCGCGGTAGCGGGCATGCACCTGTTCGATCAGCTGTCGCCGGTCACTGCGTTCGCGCAGTGGCGGCAAGACCACCGCCAGCCCGGCGATACGGTAGTAAAGGTCCTGGCGAAAGCGCCCGGCGCGGACGTCTTCGACAAGGTCGCGGTTGCTTGCCGACACTACCCGAATGTCCACCGCCACCGGCTCGCCACTGCCCAGCGGCTGGATGCTGCGCGCCTGCAATACACGCAGCAGGCGGGCCTGGGTTGGCAGGGGCATGTCGCCGATCTCATCGAGGAACAGGATGCCGTGGTCGGCCTTGCGGATCAGCCCTGGGTTGCCCTTGTGGTGGGCGCCGGTGAACGCGCCCTTGTCGTAGCCGAACAGCTCCGACTCGACCAGCTCGGCCGGGATCGCTGCACAATTGACGGCTACCAGCGGTTGATTGGCGCGGCTGCTGGCACGGTGCAGGGTGTCGACAAACACTTCCTTGCCTACGCCGGTTTCGCCTTGCACCAATACCGGAATGTCCTTCTCCAGCAGCAGCCCGGCCTGGGCCAGGGCCTTCGCCAGCCGCGGTTCGCTGCTGCCAGCCGCACAGCTGCGCCTGGCTTCGCGCGCTGGTTGCCACTGGCAATGGAAACGGTTGCGCCCGGTGGCCTGCAGGGCAAAGGGCTGTTGCTGGGGATGACCGAGCAACCGTTGCAGGGGCAGTTGGAACAGTTGCTCGATATTCTGCCGCAGCGGGTTGCCGCCGAGCAGGCTGTCGGCGCGGTGATTGGCGGCCAGCACCTGCCCGCACTCATCGAATACCAGCAAGCCGGCCCACGGGCTGTCGAGGTTGTCGGGGGCGCTGTTGAAGATCAGTTGGGCATGCTGCCCGGCATGCTCGGCGAGGATCAGCCGGTTCTCCAGGCTCTGGCCCATCATGCGCACCAGGCCCAGCGTCTGGCTGGCCGGCAGGTAACCGTCGCTGGCCACGTCGAGCACCCCGACCAGCTGCCGCGCAGCGTTGAACAGCGGCGCGGCGGCGCTGGACAGGTAACGGTTCTGGCGCAGGAAGTGTTCGTCCTGGCCAACGTGAATCGCCTCGGCGCAGATCAGCGCGGTACCCAGCGCGTTGGTGCCGACACCACGTTCATGCCAATGGGCGCCGGCGTTGAAACCATGTTGCTGGCGCGGCTCGATGAAGCGTCGTGAGCCCCAGCTGTCGAGCAGGCAGCCACTGGCATCGGCCAGCATCACCAGGTAGCTGGCGTTGCCCAGCAGGTGTGCATAGTGCGGCAGCACTTCGTCGCGGGTCACTTCCAGCAGGGCCTGGCGCCGCTCCAGCAGGCCATTGAGCTCGGCGCGGGTCAGGCAGTCGAAGTCCGGCACATGCTGGGGTTGCAGGCCATGTTCGCGGCAGCGGGCCCAGGAGGCCTGGATCAGTTGGGCGTGGGTGGAAGCGGATGCGGCCATGGGCCTGTCCTGTGTGGTTGTTGTTATGGGCGGACCGCTGTTCAGTGTTGTCCACCGGTGTTCATTGTCAAACCGGCAAGTGTTCAGTTGTTCAGTGAATGTGTTCACTTGTGAACCCGTGATTTCCCGGGGCTGGCCCACGGGCCCCGGGCCAGAGCAGCGTGGCGAATCTGGCACGGAACTGGCTGTACCCCGGAGACAACAACCACAAAAAGGCCACGCCATGTCTTTGGTGATGGAGCAGGTCAGCCGCAGCGTCGACAACCAGGCCTGGGTCGTCGATGCCTCGCTGCGTTTCGAGCCCGGTTCGTTCAACGTGTTGCTGGGCCGCACCCTGGCCGGCAAGACCAGCCTGATGCGCCTGATGGCCGGGCTGGACCGCCCGGATCGCGGGCGGGTGCTGGTGGACGGCCTGGACGTCACCGGGGTGCCGGTGCGCGAGCGCAACGTGTCGATGGTGTATCAGCAGTTCATCAACTACCCGACCCTGAGCGTGTACGAAAACATCGCCTCGCCACTGCGCCAGGCGCGCATGGCCGAGCCGGAAATTCGCCGGCGGGTGCAGGAAACCGCCGAGATGCTGCGCATCGAAACCTACCTGCAGCGCCTGCCGCTGGAGCTGTCCGGCGGCCAGCAGCAACGCACGGCAATGGCCCGGGCGCTGGTCAAGGACGCCTCGCTGATCCTGTTCGATGAGCCCTTGGTCAACCTCGACTACAAGCTGCGCGAGGGCCTGCGCCAGGAGCTGCGCGAACTGTTTGCGGCGCGCCAGTGCATAGCCGTCTACGCCACAACCGAGCCGACCGAGGCGCTGGCGCTGGGCGGCACCACTACCCTGGTGCACGAGGGCCGTATCGTGCAGAGCGGGCCCACCGCCGAAGTCTACCAGCGCCCGGGCAGTGTGCTGGCCGCCGAGCTGTTTTCCGAGCCGCCGATCAACCTGGTTCCTGGCCGTATCAGTGGCAATGAAGTAAGCCTGGCCCAGGCCGTGCACTTCGCCCGCAATGCCGACCTGCAGCAGCTTGCCGAGGGCGAGTACCGCTTTGGCGCGCGTCCCAGCCATATCACCCTGGTGCCGGCGCATGACGATGACCTGGAACTGGCGGTGTTGGTGGAGTTGGCCGAAATCAGTGGTTCCGAGACTTTCCTGCATGTGCGCAACGAGCATTGGCGCATGATCCTGCACCTGCCCGGGGTGCACGAATACCAGGTGGATACGCCGATCCGCGTGTTCATCCCCACGCACAAGCTGTTCGTCTTCGACGGCATGGGGGCGCTGGTGCAGGCCCCGGGGCTGCGCCAGGCAAGGAGAGGGTGATGGCCGAAATCCGCCTGCGCCAACTGGCGCACAGCTACAGCCGCCAGCCCACCAGCGAGGCAGACTATGCCCTGCACGCACTGGAGCACGTATGGGAGCAGGGCGGTGCCTATGCCTTGCTCGGGCCGTCGGGCTGTGGCAAGTCGACCTTGCTCAATATCATTTCCGGGCTGCTGACGCCCTCCCACGGCGAGGTGCTGTTCGACGGCAAGCCGGTCAACCAGCTGTCACCGCAGGCGCGCAACATCGCCCAGGTGTTCCAGTTCCCGGTGGTGTACGACACCATGACGGTGTTCGACAACCTGGCTTTCCCGTTGCGCAACCAAGGGCTGGACGAAACCCGGGTGCGTGCCCGGGTGGAGGAGATTGCCGAAGTACTCGACCTGGCCAGCGTGTTGCGCAAGAAGGCGCGCAACCTCAGTGCCGACGAAAAGCAGAAGGTCTCCATGGGCCGCGGCCTGGTGCGCGACGATGTGTCGGCGATTCTGTTCGACGAGCCACTGACGGTGATCGACCCGCACCTCAAGTGGAAGCTGCGGCGCAAGCTCAAGCAGATCCACGAGCAGTTCAACATCACCATGATCTACGTCACCCACGACCAGTTGGAGGCCTCGACCTTCGCCGACAAGATCGCGGTGATGCACGGCGGGCGCATCGTCCAGTTCGGTACCCCGCGCGAGCTGTTCGAGCGGCCGCGGCACACCTTTGTCGGCTACTTCATCGGCAGCCCGGGGATGAACCTGATCGAGGTGCACGCCGAGGCTGGCGGGGTGGTATTCGGCGATGTTCACCTGGCACTGCCCGACGGCCTGCGCGAGCGCCTGGCTGCGACGCCAGGCGGGCGCCTGCAGGTGGGTATTCGCCCAGAGTTCGTGCAGTTGTGGGTCAGCCCGTTCGAGGGTACCTACCCGGCGCAAGTACTGGATGTCGAGGACCTTGGCACCTACCGCATCGTCACCCTCGAACTGGGCGGCGTTACGCTCAAGGCGCGGTTGGGCGAGGATCGCCCGTTGCCTGTGAGCCAAGCCTGGGTCAGCCTGCCGACGCAGTGGCTGATGCTGTATGTCGATGACGTGCTGCTGGAGGCCGAGGCATGAACAAGGTGCAGAACAACAAGGCCTGGTGGCTGGTGCTGCCGGTGTTCCTGCTGGTGGCGTTCAGTGCGGTAGTGCCGATGATGACGGTGGTCAACTATTCGGTGCAGGACATCTTCGACCCGTCCAACCGCTACTTTGTCGGTGCCGACTGGTACCGCCAGGTGCTGCGCGATCCGGCCTTGCACGACGCACTGCTGCGCCAGTTCATCTATTCCGCCTGCGTGCTGCTGATCGAGATCCCGCTGGGCATCGGCATTGCCCTGACCATGCCGACCAAGGGGCGCATGGCTTCGGTGTGCCTGATCGTCATGGCCATCCCGTTGCTGATCCCGTGGAACGTGGTCGGCACCATCTGGCAGATCTTCGGCCGCGCCGACATCGGCCTGCTCGGCGCCACCCTGGCCAAGCTCGGGGTCAGCTACAACTACGCCGGCGACCCGTCCGACGCCTGGCTCACGGTGCTGGTGATGGATGTGTGGCACTGGACCTCGCTGGTGGCGCTGCTGTGTTATTCAGGCCTGCGCGCCATCCCCGACGTGTATTACCAGGCTGCGCGCATCGACCGTGCCTCGGGCTGGGCGGTGTTCCGCCATATCCAGTTGCCCAAGCTGAAGAACGTACTGCTGATCGCGGTAATGCTGCGCTTCATGGACAGCTTCATGATCTACACCGAGCCGTTCGTGCTGACCGGTGGCGGCCCCGGCAACGCCACCACCTTCCTCAGCCAGACCCTCACCCGCATGGCCGTGGGGCAGTTCGACCTGGGCCCGGCGGCGGCGTTTTCGCTGGTGTACTTCCTGATCATCCTGCTGGTGTCGTGGCTCTTTTACACAGCCATGACCCAAGCCGATAAGGACTAGCCCATGAGCACACGCAAATCGCTGGCCTTGCTGCTGTACTTCTTCTTCCTGCTGGTGCCGATCTACTGGCTGCTGAACATGTCGTTCAAGAGCAACAGCGAGATCCTCGGCGGCCTGACCCTGTGGCCGCAGGCGTTCACCCTCGACAACTACCGGGTGATCTTCACGGACCCCAGCTGGTACAACGGCTATATCAATTCGCTGTACTACGTGTGCCTGAACACGCTGATTTCGCTGCTGGTGGCGCTGCCGGCGGCGTATGCCTTCTCGCGCTACCGTTTCCTTGGTGACCGGCACCTGTTCTTCTGGCTGCTGACCAACCGCATGGCGCCGCCGGCGGTGTTCCTGCTGCCGTTCTTCCAGCTGTACTCATCGATCGGCCTGTTCGATACGCATATCGCCGTGGCCCTGGCCCACTGCCTGTTCAACGTGCCGCTGGCGGTGTGGATTCTGGAGGGCTTCATGTCTGGCGTGCCGAAGGAGATCGACGAAACCGCCTACATCGACGGCTACAGCTTCCCGCGCTTCTTCGTGAAGATCTTCATTCCGCTGATTGGCTCGGGCATCGGCGTCACGGCATTTTTCTGCTTCATGTTCTCCTGGGTCGAACTGCTGCTGGCGCGCACCCTGACCTCGGTGAATGCCAAGCCGATTGCCGCGGTAATGACCCGCACCGTATCCGCCTCGGGCATCGACTGGGGCGTGCTGGCCGCGGCGGGGGTACTGACCATTTTGCCGGGCATGCTGGTGATCTGGTTCGTGCGCAACCATGTGGCCAAGGGCTTTGCCCTGGGCCGGGTGTAAGGAGGGCAACGCATGGAGTGGATGGCCTGGACCTTGCCGACGGCGCTGTTCTTCGCCGCCGTGGGTGTACTGCTGCTGGGCATGACCCTGCTTGAGCTGCGCCGCCCCTGCGTGGAGCGGCGGGGCCTTCTGCCGCTGGTCACCAGCCGTGGTGACCGCTTGTTCATCGGCCTGCTGGCCAGCGCCTACCTGCACCTGCTGGTGGTCGGCGTCAGCGAGTGGCCGTTGTGGGTGGCCTCGCTGCTGTCGCTGGCGTGGCTGGTGCTGGTGCTGCGCTGGGGCTGAGCGAGCGGCCCTGTGGGATAACTGAAACGGGAGATCACAATGTTCGATAACAAGCACAACAGGCGACATTTGACCCTGGCCGCGTTGCTGGTGCTGGCCAGCGTGCAGGGCACTGCCTGGGCCGACCAGTACGAGGACGCGGCAAAAAAATGGATCGGCAGCGAGTTCAAGCCTTCGACCCTTACCCCTGAACAGCAACTGGCCGAGTTGCAGTGGTTCATCAAGGCGGCCGAGCCGTTCCGTGGCATGAAGATCAACGTGGTGTCTGAAACCATCACCACCCATGAATATGAAGCCAAGGTGCTGGCCAAGGCCTTTAGCGAGATCACCGGCATTCAGCTGACCCACGACCTGCTGCAGGAAGGCGACGTGGTGGAAAAACTGCAAACACAGATGCAGTCGGACAAGAACATCTACGACGGCTGGGTCAACGACTCCGACCTGATCGGTACGCACTTTCGCTACGGCAAGGTGGAATCGATCACCGACCTGATGGCCAACGAGGGCAAGGCCTACACCTCGCCGACCTTGGACCTGAAGGACTTCATCGGCATTTCCTTCACCACCGCGCCCGACGGCAAGGTCTACCAGCTGCCCGACCAGCAGTTCGCCAACCTGTACTGGTTCCGCGCCGACTGGTTCGAACGGCCGGACCTGAAGGCGAAATTCAAGGAAAAGTACGGTTACGAGCTGGGTGTACCGGTGAACTGGTCGGCCTATGAAGACATCGCAAAATTCTTCACCGAAGATGTCAAGGAAATCGACGGCAAGCGCGTCTACGGTCACATGGACTATGGCAAGAAAGACCCGTCGCTGGGCTGGCGCTTCACCGACGCCTGGTTCTCGATGGCTGGCGGTGGCGACAAAGGCTTGCCCAACGGCCTGCCGGTTGATGAGTGGGGGATTCGCGTGGAGGACTGCCACCCGGTGGGTTCCAGCGTGACCCGGGGCGGCGATACCAACGGCCCGGCGGCAGTCTATGCCACGCAGAAGTACGTGGACTGGATGCGCGCCTACGCACCGAAAGAAGCCCAGGGCATGACCTTCTCCGAAGCCGGCCCGGTACCGGCCCAGGGCAACATTGCCCAGCAGATTTTCTGGTACACCGCGTTCACTGCCGACATGACCAAGCCCGGGCTGCCGGTGGTCAATGCCGATGGCACGCCGAAGTGGCGCATGGCGCCTTCGCCGAAAGGGCCGTACTGGGAGGAGGGCATGAAGCTGGGGTATCAGGACACCGGCTCGTGGACGTTCTTCAAGTCCACCCCCGAAAAGCAGCGCCTGGCAGCGTGGCTGTACGCCCAGTTCGTCACCTCCAAGACCGTGTCGCTGAAAAAGACCATCGTCGGCCTGACCCCGATCCGCGAGTCGGACATCAATTCCCAGGCCATGACCGAGCTGGCGCCCAAGCTGGGTGGGCTGGTGGAGTTCTACCGCAGCCCGGCGCGGGTGCAGTGGACACCGACCGGCACCAACGTGCCGGATTACCCACGCCTGGCGCAGTTGTGGTGGAGCCATATCGCCGAGGTGGCCAGTGGCGAGAAGACGCCGCAGGAGGCCCTGGACGGCCTGGCGCGCGACCAGGACCGGATGATGGAGCGCTTGCAGCGCTCCAACGCCCAAGCCACCTGCGCACCGAAGCTGAACCCGGAGAAAGATGCCCAGTACTGGTTCGACCAGCCCGGTGCACCAAAGCCCAAACTGGCCAACGAAAAGCCCAAGGGCGAGACGGTCAGCTACAACGAATTGCTGAAGTCTTGGGAGGCGGCCAGGAAGTGATCGGCTGAGGATTCAGGTTGATGCGTGAATCGAGCGCCGCCCGCGCGGCGCTCGATCTCACAGGCGCTACACCTCCCACGCCAGGCAAATAAAACGGCACCTGCCAGAGGTGCCGTTTTCATGTCACGCGCTATTACTTGTGCAGCTCTTGCGCCGCATACAGCGTGTTTTCCAGCAGGCACGCCCGGGTCATCGGCCCGACGCCACCCGGCACCGGGGTGATCCAGCCAGCGCGTGGCAGGGCGGTCTCGTAGACTACGTCGCCAACCAGCTTGCCGTCTTCCTGGCGGTTGATGCCCACGTCGATGACGATGGCGCCTTCCTTGACCCACTCACCCTTGACCAGGCCCGGCTTGCCGGCGGCCACCACCACCAGGTCGGCGCGGCCGACATGGCCGGCCAGGTCCTTGGTGAAGCGGTGGCAGACGGTCACGGTGCAGCCGGCCAACAGCAACTCCATGGCCATCGGGCGACCCACGATATTGGAGGCGCCGACGATGACGGCGTTCATGCCGTACAGGTCCTGACCGGTGCTTTCCAGCAGGGTCATGATGCCTTTTGGCGTGCACGGGCGCAGCAGCGGGATACGCTGGGCCAGACGGCCGATGTTATAAGGGTGGAAGCCGTCCACATCCTTGTCTGGGCGAATGCGCTCCAGCAGCAGCGAGGCGTCCAGGTGTGCCGGCAGCGGCAGTTGCAGCAGGATGCCGTCGACGGCCTGGTCGTCGTTGAGGCGGTCGATCAGCTCGGTCAGGGCTTCTTGTGTGGTCTCGCTGGGCAGGTCGAAAGCCTGCGAAATGAAACCGACCTCTTCGCAGTCCTTGCGCTTGTGCGAGACATAGACTTGGGAGGCGGGGTCGGTGCCGACCAGGATCACCGCCAGGCCCGGCGTACGCAGGCCTTGCTGGCGACGCTCCACGACACGTTGAGCGATCTGCTGGCGCAGGCTGGCGGCGATTGCCTTGCCATCGATTAGGTGTGCAGTCATAGACGCGTGATTAACCATCGAGAAGGAAACAATAAAGAACGCGCATTCTCGCACGACACGGGCCAAGGGCAAAGGCGGGTGGTCGGGCAAATCCCCTAAGCCCTTAAATAATTTAAATTTTTTTGAAAAAGGTGTTGACGACTTTCGGGGTCGCCTATAAGATTCGCCGCACTTGTCGGGCACAGCCTAGCACTGGTTGGCTAAGTCGGGCAGAATGAGTGGTTTGGCAGTTACCTGTTAAATGCTTGTTCGGTTAGGCTTCAAGCTTAAGCGCCCGTAGCTCAGCTGGATAGAGCATCCGCCTTCTAAGCGGATGGTCGCAGGTTCGAGTCCTGCCGGGTGCGCCATTTAGGCAGCTTTGGCAAGCAAGTAGGCGGTAATGCAATATGGTGGGCGTAGCTCAGTTGGTAGAGCGCCGGATTGTGATTCCGGTTGTCGTGGGTTCGATTCCCATCGTCCACCCCATATTTTTCGAAGGCGCCTCGATAGCATCTGGCGCCTTTGTTTTAAGCGTTACGCGGACGTGGTGAAATTGGTAGACACACTGGATTTAGGTTCCAGCGGCGCAAGCTGTAAGAGTTCGAGTCTCTTCGTCCGCACCATGCTTCTGTAAGGTTGTACCGAAACACCGCAATATGGTGGGCGTAGCTCAGTTGGTAGAGCGCCGGATTGTGATTCCGGTTGTCGTGGGTTCGATTCCCATCGTCCACCCCATATTCTTGAAAAAGGCGCCTTGATCGAAAGATCGGGCGCTTTTTTGTTTTTGGATTTTTGGGTTTATGTGTGGTTGTGGTGTGCATGCCTTTAGAGATTTGGCACCTGTGAAATCGAGCGCCGCCCGCGCGGCGCTTCGCGGGGCAAGCCCGCTCCCACAGTTTGTTTCGGGCCAGTCAACCCTGTGAGGTCGCCTATGCCCGCCTTGTTTGCTCCCTTCGATATCGGCGCCGCCTGCAGCCATGCACCAAGGGTGCGAGCACCTCTGGCGCAGGAATAATGGGCCTGAAACAGATGTGGGAGCGGGCTTGCCCCGCGAAGCGCCGCGCGGGCGGCGCTCGATCTCCCAGGCGCTGAAAATGTTGAGGCTAACCACCTCCCGGCCAAATCACCTCTCACCCCTTGCAATCCTCTGGTGGCACCCCAATAAAAGCTGTTAGATTTCAGCCGGTTGAAATACCGGCCCGGTTGGCCGGCAGAGGAACAACCCAATGATTGCAAAAGAAGCCCGTCAAGCCTTGGCGCTGCAGCGCTTTGCCGAAGCCAATCCGCAGCTGCTTGAGGAGGTCCGCGAGCTGGATGCGCGTGAGCAGGCCCAGCAGATCGAGTGGGCGTTCGAAGATGCGGCCGACGAGCAGGGTATACAGCCCTGGGAACTGGCGCTGCAGCTGATCGCCGAAACCCCGGAACAGTTACAGGCCATGCGCCTGGAAACGCACCGCGAGGTGGCCGAGGCGCTGGGGCTGGAGTGGGAAGAATACTGTCAGTTCAATGAAATCGATCCTGAATAAAAGGAAGCGAATTCGCCACTGGCAGTTGTTTGACAAGTTATTACGGCTGTACTGCGCCATGGGCGTGGTGCGGCTCTTTATGAAGGAGGCCCGGCGGCAAGCCGTGCGGGCCTTGAAAGCTAATCGACCGGCGTGGTTTCCCGTCGTCCCGTGTGGGGTGACTTCTGCTGCGCGACTCACTAGAATGCTTGCCCTTGATTCTGGAGTCGGGCTAACGCCGGCTAACGTCTGTGCAACGAGGAATATCCATGCAAGTTTCTGTTGAAAACACTTCCGCTCTCGAGCGCCGCATGACCATCGCCGTTCCGGCCGAGCGCGTCGAGAACGAAGTCAACAAGCGTCTGCAACAGACTGCCAAGCGCGCCAAGGTTGCCGGCTTCCGCCCAGGCAAGGTGCCAATGAGCGTGATCCGTCAGCGCTTCGAGGCCGATGCCCGTCAAGAGGCTTTCGGTGATCTGGTCCAGGCTTCCTTCTACGAAGCCATCGTCGAGCAGAAACTGAACCCGGCCGGCGCCCCGGCTGTAGAGCCGAAGTCCTTCGAAAAGGGCAAGGACCTGGAGTTCGTCGCCATCTTCGAAGTGTTCCCGGAGTTCACCGTTGCCGGCCTCGAGTCGATCAACGTCGAGCGCCTGACCGCTGAAGTGGCTGACGCCGACCTGGACAACATGCTGGAAGTGCTGCGCAAGCAGAACACCCGCTTCGAGGCCGTTGAGCGCGCTGCGCAGAACGACGACCAGGTCAACATCGATTTCGTCGGCAAGGTCGACGGTGAAGTGTTCGCCGGTGGTTCGGCCAAGGGCACCCAGCTGGTACTGGGTTCCGGCCGCATGATCCCAGGCTTCGAAGACGGCCTGGTTGGCGCCAAGGCTGGCGAAGAGCGCGTTGTCAACGTGACCTTCCCAGAGGACTACCAGAACCTGGACCTGGCAGGTAAAGCTGCCGAGTTCACCATCACCGTCAACAGCGTTTCGGCCCCGGTGCTGCCAGAACTGAACGAAGAGTTCTTCGCCCAGTTCGGCATCAAGGAATCGACCCTGGAAGGCTTCCGCGCCGAAGTTCGCAAGAACATGGAGCGTGAACTGCGTCAGGCAATCAAGACCAAGGTGAAGAACCAGGTCATGGACGGTCTGCTGGCCGCCAATCCGATTGAAGTGCCGAAAGCCTTGCTGGAAAACGAAGTCAACCGTCTGCGCGTGCAGGCCGTTCAGCAGTTCGGTGGCAACATCAAGCCTGAGCAGCTGCCAGCCGAGCTGTTCGAAGAGCAAGCCAAGCGCCGTGTGGTGCTGGGCCTGATCGTCGCCGAAGTGGTCAAGCAGTTCGAACTGAAGCCGGACGACGCCAAGGTTCGCGAGATGATCGAAGAAATGGCTTCGGCTTACCAAGAGCCTGAGCAGGTCATCGCCTGGTACTACAAGAACGACCAGCAACTGAACGAAGTGCGTTCGGTTGTGCTGGAAGAGCAAGTTGTAGATACTGTTCTGCAGAAAGCGACTGTGACCGACAAGTCGGTCTCGTACGAAGATGCCGTAAAACCAGCCCAGGCACCTGCCGAAGCCGAGTAATACGTTTTCTCTCGTAGGAAACCCCACAAGCCAGCCTTCGAGCTGGCTTGTGCGTTATCAAGCCATGACTATTTGGGAGTGAGCGCAGGACATGTCCCGCAATTCTTATATTCAGCAGAGCTCTGACATCCAGGCCGCAGGCGGCCTGGTCCCGATGGTTATCGAGCAGTCCGCCCGTGGCGAGCGCGCGTACGACATCTATTCGCGCCTGTTGAAGGAGCGAGTGATCTTCCTGGTTGGCCCGGTTGAAGACTATATGGCCAACCTCGTCGTCGCGCAGATGCTGTTCCTCGAAGCGGAAAACCCGGACAAGGATATCCATCTCTACATCAACTCGCCGGGTGGCTCCGTCACCGCCGGCATGTCGATCTACGACACCATGCAGTTCATCAAGCCGGACGTCTCGACCATCTGCATCGGCCAGGCCTGCAGCATGGGCGCCTTCCTGCTGACCGCAGGTGCCAAGGGCAAGCGTCACTGCCTGCCGAACTCGCGTGTGATGATTCACCAGCCGCTGGGTGGTTTCCAGGGCCAGGCCACCGATATCGAGATCCATGCCCAGGAAATCCTCAATATCAAGGCGCGTCTGAACGAGCTGCTGGCCTACCACACCGGCCAGGACCTCGAGACCATCAAGCGCGACACCGAGCGTGACAACTTCATGAGCGCCTCGCGCGCGGCCGAGTACGGCCTGATCGACTCGGTCTACGACAAGCGGCAACTGGCCTCCTGAACCGGGGTGCCAGAGCAGGTAGGCGCCGAAAGCGCCTACCTGCGGACTTGAAAAAGCCCGCAATTGCCTTCATCTTGTGTTGCAAGCCTACCGGATTGGATCGATCGAATGACTGACACCCGTAACGGCGAGGACAGCGGCAAATTGCTCTATTGCTCCTTCTGCGGCAAAAGCCAGCACGAAGTGCGCAAATTGATTGCCGGGCCCTCGGTATTTATCTGCGACGAGTGCGTCGACCTGTGCAATGACATCATCCGTGAGGAGGTGCAGGAAGCCCAGGCCGAGAGCAGCGCGCACAAATTGCCTTCGCCGAAAGAAATCAGCGGCATCCTGGACCAGTACGTCATTGGTCAGGAGCGCGCGAAGAAGGTGCTGGCCGTAGCGGTGTACAACCACTACAAGCGCCTGAACCAGCGTGACAAGAAGGGTGACGAAGTCGAACTGGGCAAGAGCAACATCCTGCTCATCGGGCCGACCGGCTCGGGTAAGACCCTGCTCGCCGAAACCCTGGCACGCCTGTTGAACGTACCGTTCACCATTGCTGACGCCACCACCCTGACCGAAGCCGGTTATGTGGGTGAAGACGTCGAGAACATCATTCAGAAACTGTTGCAAAAGTGCGACTACGACGTGGAAAAGGCCCAGATGGGCATTGTCTACATCGACGAAATCGACAAGATCTCGCGCAAGTCGGACAACCCGTCCATCACCCGTGACGTTTCGGGCGAGGGCGTGCAGCAGGCGTTGCTGAAACTGATCGAAGGCACCGTGGCTTCGGTGCCGCCGCAGGGTGGCCGTAAGCACCCGCAACAGGAATTCCTGCAGGTTGATACCCGCAACATCCTGTTCATTTGCGGTGGCGCGTTCTCGGGCCTGGAAAAGGTCATCCAGAACCGCTCCACCAAGGGTGGTATCGGTTTTGGCGCCGAAGTGCGCAGCAAGGAAGAAGGCAAGAAGGTTGGCGAGTCCCTGCGTGAGGTCGAGCCGGACGATCTGGTCAAGTTTGGCCTGATTCCGGAATTCGTCGGCCGCCTGCCGGTTCTGGCTACCCTCGACGAGCTGGATGAGGCTGCTTTGATGCAGATCCTCACCGAGCCGAAGAACGCCCTGACCAAGCAGTATGCCAAGCTGTTCGAGATGGAAAGCGTCGACCTCGAGTTCCGCAGCGATGCACTCAAGGCCGTTGCACGCAAGGCCCTGGAGCGCAAGACCGGCGCCCGTGGCCTGCGTTCGATCCTCGAAGGCGTGCTGCTCGACACCATGTACGAGATTCCTTCGCAGAAGGATGTCAGCAAGGTGGTGATCGATGAGAGCGTCATCGAAGGCACCTCGCAGCCGCTGATGATCTACGAGAACAGCGAGCCGCAAGCCAAGGCCGCGCCAGACGCCTGATCCAGGCAATGGCCGGTTCGCGGTTGCAAGCATGAAGGGGCCTACGGGCCCCTTTCTGCTTTTCCTGCGCTAGCGCTTGTAATTTCCCAAGCGTGCCCCCACATTAGGTCCAAGCATCATTTCCACCGGTTTCCGGCCACAAGGCCGCTGTAGAGGCGAAATCATGAAGACCACCCTCGACTTGCCTCTTTTGCCATTGCGCGATGTCGTTGTTTACCCGCACATGGTTATCCCGCTGTTCGTGGGGCGCGAAAAATCCATCGAAGCCCTCGAGGCAGCGATGACGGGCGAAAAGCAGATTCTGCTGCTGGCCCAGAAGAACCCAGCCGATGACGACCCGGGTGAGGACGCCTTGTACCGCGTCGGTACCGTTGCCACCGTGCTGCAACTGCTGAAGCTGCCTGATGGCACCGTCAAGGTGCTGGTCGAGGGCGAGCAGCGTGGCGCCGTTGAGCGTTTCACCGAAGTAGAAGGGCACATCCGTGCCGAAGTTTCCCTGATCGACGAAACCGACACCGCCGAGCGCGAGTCGGAAGTGTTCGTGCGCACGCTGCTGTCGCAATTCGAGCAGTACGTGCAGCTGGGCAAGAAGGTCCCTGCCGAAGTGCTGTCGTCGCTGAACAGCATCGAAGAGCCGGGGCGCCTGGTCGACACCATGGCCGCACACATGGCCCTGAAGATCGAGCAGAAGCAGGAAATCCTTGAAATCGTCGACCTGACCACGCGTGTCGAACACGTGCTGGCGCTGCTGGATGCCGAAATCGACCTGCTGCAGGTTGAAAAGCGCATTCGCGGCCGGGTCAAGAAGCAGATGGAGCGCAGCCAGCGCGAGTACTACCTGAATGAGCAGATGAAGGCCATTCAGAAAGAGCTGGGTGATGGCGACGAAGGCCACAACGAAGTCGAAGAGCTGAAAAAGCGCATCGAAGCTGCTGGCCTGCCCAAAGATGCCTTGACCAAGGCCCAGGCCGAGCTGAACAAGCTCAAGCAGATGTCGCCGATGTCAGCCGAAGCCACCGTGGTGCGGTCGTACCTCGACTGGCTGGTGCAGGTGCCGTGGAAGGCCCAGAGCAAGGTGCGCCTTGACCTGGCCAAGGCCGAGGAAATCCTTGATGCCGACCACTATGGTCTGGAAGAGGTCAAGGAACGCATCCTCGAGTACCTTGCCGTACAGAAACGCGTGAAGAAAATCCGTGGCCCGGTGCTGTGCCTGGTCGGTCCACCTGGCGTCGGCAAGACCTCGCTGGCCGAGTCGATCGCTGCGGCCACCAACCGCAAGTTCGTGCGCATGGCCTTGGGTGGCGTGCGTGACGAGGCCGAGATCCGTGGCCACCGCCGTACCTACATCGGCTCGATGCCAGGCCGCCTGATCCAGAAGATGACCAAGGTGGGGGTGCGCAACCCGCTGTTCCTGCTCGACGAAATCGACAAGATGGGCAGCGACATGCGTGGCGACCCGGCCTCGGCACTGCTGGAAGTGCTCGACCCGGAGCAGAACCACAATTTCAACGACCATTACCTGGAGGTTGATTACGACCTCTCGGACGTGATGTTCCTGTGCACCTCGAACTCGATGAACATCCCGCCGGCGCTGCTTGACCGCATGGAAGTCATCCGCCTGCCGGGCTACACCGAGGACGAGAAGATCAACATCGCGGTCAAGTACCTGGTGCCCAAGCAGGTCAAGGCCAACGGCTTGAAGAAGGAAGAGCTGGAGGTCGATGTTTCGGCGATCCGCGACATCATCCGTTATTACACCCGCGAAGCCGGTGTGCGTGGCCTGGAGCGGCAAATCGCCAAGGTTTGCCGCAAGGTGGTCAAGGAACATACCGGGCAGAAGCAGGTCAAGGTCAAGGTGGCCAGCGAGCAGCTGGAGCACCTGCTGGGGGTACGCAAGTTCCGCTACGGCCTGGCCGAGCAGCAAGACCAGATCGGCCAGGTTACCGGCCTGGCCTGGACCCAGGTGGGCGGCGAACTGCTGACCATCGAAGCCGTGGTTATCCCCGGCAAGGGTCAGCTGATCAAGACGGGCTCGCTGGGCGATGTCATGGTCGAGTCGATTACCGCCGCACAGACCGTGGTGCGCAGCCGCGCCCGCAGCCTGGGTGTTGCCGCCGACTTCCACGAGAAGCACGACGTGCACATCCATATGCCTGAGGGCGCCACGCCGAAGGACGGCCCAAGTGCCGGTATCGGCATGTGCACCGCGCTGGTGTCGGCGCTGACGCAGATTCCGGTGCGTGCCGACGTGGCCATGACCGGCGAAATTACCCTGCGCGGCCAGGTGCTGGCCATCGGCGGGCTCAAGGAAAAACTGCTGGCAGCACACCGTGGCGGGATCAAGACGGTGATCATTCCGGAGGAGAATGTTCGCGATCTGAAGGAGATTCCGGAGAACATCAAACAGGATCTGCAGATCAAACCGGTCAAATGGATTGACGAAGTCCTGCAAATTGCGCTGCAATACGCCCCGGAGCCCTTGCCAGATGTGGCTCCTGAGATTGTCGCGAAAGAAGAAAAGCGCGACGGCGATGCCAAGGAAAGAATCAGCACGCATTAGTAGTTTTTGCTTGGGGGGCTTTCCTTGACAGTTTTTTCGAGGCCTTGCTATAAAGCGGCACGTTATTGTCAACAAAGCCTCCCAACGTACGTTTCATAAGCTTTTCATTACATACTTAGAAACAAACTCAATAGAGAAATAAGGGGACTTAGAGTGAACAAGTCGGAACTGATTGACGCTATCGCTGCATCGGCTGACATTTCCAAAGCTACCGCAGGTAAGGCTCTGGACGCTGTGATCGACTCCGTAACCGGTGCCCTGAAAGCAGGCGACGACGTCGTTCTGGTTGGCTTCGGTACCTTCTCGGTCAAGGATCGCGCCGAGCGCACCGGCCGCAACCCACAAACCGGCAAGGCGATCAAGATTGAAGCCGCCAAGGTTCCAGGTTTCAAGGCAGGCAAAGGCCTGAAAGACGCCGTCAACTAAGTCGTCTTTCAGCCGGACCCGGCCTGGCCAGGTCCGAGCGCGCTGATGGCGGGGCGCAAACGTTCCCGCCTGACACGTTTGCTAAGCAAAGGCGCATCCTCGGATGCGCCTTTCTTTTATCAGGATTCTACCCACGCTCCGCGGTTGTCGACGCAGTGGTACAGCCGTTTCTGGGGGACGCATGCTGCAAAATATCAGGGACAATTCACAAGGTTGGATTGCCAAGACCATCATCGGCCTTATCGTCGTGTTGATGGCGTTGACCGGTTTCGAAGCTATTTTCCAGGCCGCCACCCATAGCCAGGACGCCGCCAAGGTGAACGGCCAGACCATCAGCCAGAACGAGCTGAGCCAGGCGGCCGACATGCAGCGCCGTCAGTTGATGCAACAGTTGGGCAAGGATTTCGACCCGGCGTTGCTGGATGACAAATTGCTGCGTGAAGAGGCCCTCAAGGGCCTGATCAGCCGCAAGCTGTTGCTGCAAGGTGCCGAAGACGCCAAGTTTGCCTTCTCCGAGGCCGCGCTGGATCAGGTGATCCTGCAGACGCCAGAGTTCCAGGTGGACGGCAAGTTCAGTGCCGACCGTTTTGACCAGGTCATCCGCCAGATGGGCTACGGCCGCATGCAGTTCCGCGAGATGCTCGCCGAGGAAATGCTCATCGGCCAGCTGCGCACCGGCCTGGCCGGCAGCAGCTTCGTCACCGACCAGCAGGTCGATGCCTTCGCCCGCCTGGAGAAGCAGACCCGCGACTTCGCCTCCCTGACCTTCAAGGCCGACCCGGCCGCTGTCAAGGTCAGCGACGAGGAGGTCAAGGCGCACTACGATCAGCATGCCAAGGAGTTCATGTCGCCTGACCAGGTGGTGATCGACTACATCGAGCTGAAGAAGTCGGCGTACTTCGACCAGGTCAAGGTCACCGATGAAGAGCTCAAGGCGCAGTACGAGAAGGAAATCGCCAACCTTGCCGAGCAGCGCCACGCGTCGCACATCCTCATCGAAGTCAACGACAAGGTCACCGACGCCCAGGCCAAGGCCCGTGCCGAAGAGATCGAACAGCGCCTGGCCAAGGGTGAAAATTTTGCCGCACTGGCCAAGGAATTCTCCCAGGACCCAGGTTCGGCCCGCAACGGTGGTGATCTTGGCTTCGCTGGCCCGGGTGTCTACGACCCGGCGTTCGAAGAGGCACTGTACAAGCTGCAGGATGGTCAGGTATCGGCGCCGGTACGCACCGAGTTCGGTTACCACCTGATCAAGCTGCTAGGCGTAGAGGCACCTGAGGTGCCGAGCTTCGCCAGCCTGAAAGACAAGCTGACCCGCGACCTGAAGATCCCGCTGGTCGAGCAGCGTTACGTCGACGCCAGCAAGCAGTTGCAGGATGCTGCCTACGAGGCTTCCGACCTGGCCCAACCGGCTCAGGACCTGAACCTCAAGGTGCACACCTCCGCAGCCTTTGGCCGCGAGGGTGGTGAAGGCATTACTGCCAACCGTTCGGTGGTGCAGGCTGCGTTCTCCGAAGAAGTGCTTGACGAGGGTGCCAACAGCACCGCCATCGAGCTTGACCCGGAAACCACCGTGGTGCTGCGCGTCAAGGAACACCGCAAGCCAGAGCAACTGCCGCTGGAGGCCGTAGCCCAGAATATCCGTGAGCACCTGGCCAAGGAGAAGGCGACTGCCGAACTCAAGACCAAGGCGGACAAGCTGATTGCCGGCCTGCGTGACGGTTCCATCGCAGCGGGCAGTGCGCACGAAGGGCAGGGCTGGAAAGCCTACGAAGCGGTCACCCGTGGTCAGGACGGCATCGACCCGGCCGAACTGCAGGCGCTGTTCCGCCTGGGCAAGCCGCAAGCCAAAGACAAGCCGGTGTATGGCAGCGTCGTGCTGCGTGACGGTAGCCTGGTGGTGCTGCAGCTCAAGGGTGTCAACGAAGGCGCGACCGCCACCGATGAAGAGAAGCAGCAGATTCGCCGCTACCTCGCATCGCGTGCTGGCCAGCAGGACTTCGCGGCCTACCGCAAGCAGCTGGAAGCCAATGCGGACATCACCCGTTACTAAGGTGATTGTTGCATGATAAACAGGCCGCCTTGTGCGGCCTGTTTCGTTTTATGTCGCCTGTGAGGGCCTCATCGCCGGCAAGCCAGCTCCCACAGGTATTACACAGGCCTCAGGCATTGTGGGGGCCTGGGGGAGCTGGCTTGCCGGCGATGAGGACAGTACAGGCAATACAGGCCTACCGCTTTACCCCTTCATAACTATCCAGCGTATCCCGCGCAATCTCCCGCCCCAAGGCGATCAGCTCCGGCGCCTTGTAGAACTCGAAAAACCGGCACACCCGCTTGGGCACGTTGATCAGTACATCTGGCGGGTAGCCGGCGATCTTGTACTGCGCCAACGAAGTCTGCATGACCTCGAAGCTCTGGTTGATCAAGTCCAGCAATGAGGCCGGCCCGACGTTGTCGATGATGAACGAACCGGTCGCCGATTTCGGCGCGCCCTCGCGCTCCGGTGCCGCTGCCGGCTGCTGGCCTTCCGGGGCAACGCCGTCGCTCATCCACGGGCTCGGCGGTGCCAGCCCTTCGGCGACGATTTCCTGTTCGATGCGCATCAGCTCCTCCGCCGGCTTGCGCCGGAACGGCAGGCGTGAACCCAGTGAGCTGAGCAAGGCGTCGAAGCGCATCTTGAACGCTGCCGGCCGTTCGATCACCGGTAACTGGTACTGTTTCTGGTTGGTGGCGTTGAGGTTGACCGCAATGATCAGGTCGCAATGGCTGGACACCACCGGCACGATCGGCAACGGGTTGAGGATGCCACCATCGACCAGCATGCGGTTGCCCTGCATCACCGGGGTGAACAGGCTGGGGATGGCCGCCGAGGCGCGCATGGCCTGGTGCAGGCAACCCTCCTGAAACCAGATTTCCTGCTGGTTGGTCAGGTCGGCAGCCACCGCCGTGTAGGGGATGCGCAGTTGTTCGATGTTGATTTCGCCAACGATCTTGCGAATCTGCCCGAACACCTTGTCGCCGCGTATCGCGCCGAGGCGAAAACTGACGTCGACCAGGCGTAAAACGTCGAGGTAATCAAGGCTCTCGATCCAGTTGCGGTAGTCGTCGAGCTTGCCGGCGGCATAGATCCCGCCAATGACGGCACCCATGGAGCAGCCAGCGATGCAGGCGATGTCGTAGCCACGGCGCTCGATTTCCTCGATCACGCCAATATGTGCATACCCCCGGGCTCCGCCCGATCCCAGTACCAGTGCCACGCGTTTACTCATGAACATTCCCCGGCCAGTGCCACCATGGTCCTACAATGCACCCATCGCTGCCTGTGCTTCAATGTTGATCGTGCTGAGCTACTGTAATAATGCCGGTGAGGCAAAGCCGGCTGGACAGGGCACTTTTCTGCTACCGGGGCGTCGAACAGCCACCGTTTTTCCATTGAGGTATTACTGATGAAAGCCTGGATCTGCCTTCCACTGATTGCCCTGGCCCTTGCTGGCTGCGCGGGCAAGACGGCCTACCGAGAGAGTTGTGCTACCCAGCTGGATGCCGCCTGGAAGGAACTGGACCTGGCCAAGGCAGAAGGCTTTGCCGGTGCCGTGAGTTACTCCAAGGCTTTGTCACTGTTGACCGGGGCCAAGACCCAGCAGCAGTTCGAAGGTTACGAAAGCTGCACCCACAAAGCCGAGAAGGCGCGCTTCTACATTCGTGAGTCCCGCGCCGGGCGCTGACCAAGGAGCGTCTTATGTCTGCCATGCTCGACCATGTCGTTGCCCAGATACTGGCCTTGCAGGTACGCCTGCTGGCCTGTCGCGAACGCCTGGCAGCCGATACCGACAGCGAGGCGCTGCACGACCTGCGCATCGCCGTGCGCCGCCTGCGCAGCCTGCTGCGACCACTGCGCGGGTTGCCAGGCGTGGAGCAGCTGGAGGACGCTGCCAGTTCGCTGGGCACCCTGACCACGCC
The DNA here is from genome assembly GCF_044900445.1 of Pseudomonas sp. NPDC089407. Classification (NCBI taxonomy): domain Bacteria; kingdom Pseudomonadati; phylum Pseudomonadota; class Gammaproteobacteria; order Pseudomonadales; family Pseudomonadaceae; genus Pseudomonas; species Pseudomonas sp. NPDC089407. The sequence continues at coordinate 84,283 of NZ_JBJDNB010000016.1, read as the reverse complement.
GCTGCGCGACCGCGAGGTGCTGGCGGGCGAACTGATCAGTCGCGGCTATACCGAAGCCGGTCAGCGGCGCCAGGAAGGGCGCGCCAGGACCTTCGCCCGTATCGCGGCCAGCCCGCAACTGGCGCGGGTGTTGGCCATTGTCGATGCATTTCCGTTGTTTCTGCGTGCGGCGGGCCGTGAAGGCTTGGTCAAGTCGCTGGACAAACATATCGACAAGCGCCTGGTCAAACAGTGGCGCAAGTTGCACCAAGCCTTGCAGGACCCGGCCCACGATCGCCATCGCCTGCGCCTGCTGATCAAGCGTGCGCGCTATGGCGATGAGGCCTACCCGCAGCTCGACCACGCCGGGAAAAAGCTGCAACGCTTGCTGAAAAAGGCCCAGGGCGACCTGGGCGACTGGCACGATCGCCTGCAATGGCTGCTGCAAGCCCGGGACCACGCCGACCTGGCGCCCTGCAAGGTCGACTGGGAGCAGGAGTTGCACGAGGCCGAGCGCAAGTCGGATGTGACCCTGGACGCCCTGCAACAGGCGTTGGCGCGACGCTAGCCCGAACAATGACCGAAATGCGGGCTGATCGCCCGGGGTTTGCTGGCTAGGATGGGCAGACCCTTTTCGCTGCAGGCAGGAGCCGGTCCATGAACTTCAACCAATTGCTCGACGCCGTGCGCGCCAACCCGAATGCCGTCAGTGTTCCGCCCAGCTGGGCCCAGGGGCGTGCTGTTTTTGGCGGGCTGATGGCGGCCATGGTGTATGAGGCCATGCGCCTGAAACTCTGCGACAGCCGCCCGGTGCGCTCGCTGGCCATCAGCTTTGTAGCGCCGGCGGCTGCGGATGTGCCCATCCGTTTCGAGGTCGAAGTGCTGCGCGAAGGCAAGGCGGTCAGTACCTTGCTCGGTCGTGCCGTTCAGGATGGCCAGGTGGTGACCCTGGTACAGGGCAACTTCGGTGCGGGGCGGCCTTCGGTGGTAGAGGTGCCGGCGCTACCGGCCATGGAAATGAAGGCGCTTGAAGACGCGGCCCCCGAATTGCCCTATATCAAGGGCTTGACCCCGGAGTTCATGCGCCACGTGGCTTTGCGCTGGGCAGTGGGTGGGTTGCCGTTCAGTGGCAATCAGTCGCGAAAGATGGGCGGTTGGGTGCGCTTGCGCGATGTGGCCGAAGAGCAGGTCAACGAAGCGCACCTGCTGGCGCTGGTGGATGCCTGGCCACCGAGCCTGATGCCGTTTCTCAAGCAGCCCGCTGCGGGCAGTACCCTGACCTGGACCATCGAATTCATCCAGCCCACGGCCACGCTGTCGACGCTGGACTGGTGCCGGTACTGTGTGGAAACCGAGCATGCGCGGGACGGTTATGGGCATGCTGCAGCAGCGCTGTGGACGGCGCAAGGGGAGTTGCTGGCCCTGAGCAGGCAGACCGTCACCGTGTTCGCTTAACGGGCAGCCACAATTCCCTGTAGGAGCGGCCTTGTGTCGCGAAAGGGCCGCATAGCGGCCCCGGCAACCTCCACTGCGAAGCTGCAATTCTGGGGCTGCTGCGCAGCCCTATCGCGACGCAAGGCCGCTCCTACAGGGACCGCACTAGGCTGGTGGATTAGCGCCGATGCTTATGCCGCTCCCGCCAGGCCTTCCACCAGGCCCCGCTCAACACAAAGCGCGGGAAGGTGATGAATTGCTCGGTCAGCAGCCGTTGCACGGCATCCTGGCGGTTGGCGAAAGGCTCGGGTTGTTCGGCTTCCAGCCGGTGCCCGTGGCGCTGCAGGCCAAGGCCGGCAATCAAGGCAATGATACCCACCGCGATCTGACCCAGATCAAGGCCGAACAGGCCGGACAGCATCAGCAGCGCACCCAGGATGAACAACGGCACGGCGATCAGGTGCAGCACCAGGTTGGCCGGGTGGCGGTGATTGTGGTGGTAGCCGCGCCATTGCCAGGCGGGCAGGTTGGGCAGGCGTTTGCTCATGGGCAGTTCCTCGTCGTCATGCCCAAAGCTTAGTGCGGCCCCCGTCAAGGGGCCAATCGAGGCTGGCTATGGCGACTATAGCTTGAGCTGGCCAATGGCCTTGCTCAGCTCGCCGGCCAGGGTCGCCAGTTCACTGCTGGTGGTGGCTGAGCCCACGGTCTGCTGCACGGTCTGCTCGGTGACATCGCGAATGCTCACCACGGCGCGGTTCATTTCCTCGGCCACCTGGCTTTGCTGTTCGGCCGCTACGGCGATCTGGGTGTTGCTTTCGCGCATCTGCGCCACCGCGCCGGTAATTTCTGCCAGCGCCTCGCCGGCTTCCTGTGCCTGGCGCACGCAGTCGTCGGCCTTGTACGAGCTTTCCTGCATGAACTCCACTGCATCGCGAGTGCCCGACTGCAGCGCCGAGACCATGGTGGTGATTTCATCGGTCGACGTTTGCACACGCTTGGCCAGGTTGCGCACCTCGTCGGCCACCACGGCAAAGCCGCGGCCCAGGTCGCCGGCGCGCGCCGCTTCGATGGCTGCGTTCAGGGCCAGCAGGTTGGTCTGTTCGGCGATGCTGTGGATCACGCTGACCACGCCGTTGATTTTCTGGCTGTCTTCAGCCAGCTGGCGAATCATTTCTGCGGTTTGCTGCACGCCGCTGGACAACCCGGAAATTGAATCCTGCACGCGGCTGACCACCTCTTTGCCGCTGCCGGCGAGGGTGTCGGCGGTTTGTGACAGGTCACGGGTGGCGCCGGCATGCTGAGCGATGTGGTGCACGGTCGCCGACATTTCGTTGATGGCGGTGGCGGCCTGGTCGGTCTCGCTTTGCTGGCCAAGCATGCCGTGGCGCACGTCATTCATGCTGGCGGCCAGGCGTGCGGCACCCGAGTCGAGCTGTGCCGCGGTGTGGGCGACGGTGCTGACGACCCGGTGGTAGGTAGCCTGCATGGCGTTGAAAGCGCCGGCCATCTGGCCGACTTCGTCGCCACAGGCCAAGGGCACGCGGGCCGCCAGGTCGCCGGTCTTTTCCACGTGCAGCATGACATCCTTCAGGGTATTGAGCTGGGTGAGCAAGAAGCGGATCAGCAGTTGCGAGGCGCCGAGCATGGCCAGCATCAGGATCAGCACACACGCCGCGTAATTGCTGAAACGGTCGAAGAACACCTGGCGGAGGCTGGGCGACTGGGCCAACACGGCCATTTGCTGATCGCCGCTGCGCAGTACCTGCGCACCGCGTAACGGGTTATCACCAAGAATCCAGGCGCCTGGCAGTTCGACCCAGCCTTGGGCATTGCGCAGGGTATCGAGGGGTTCGCCGGCGAAGCTCGGGGTTTGCCCGGCTGACCAGCTGATGACATTGGCCGGCCGCGGCAGCGCTTGCCCGCCTGGCCAGGCAGCCAGCAGCTGGGCTTGCGCAGCGGCCTGGGCTTGCGCCGCCTCGGCGCGGGCGCGTTGCTCCAGGTGCACGGCGTAGAGCACCAGCAACAGGGTCGTGACAAAGGCCACCGCGTTGACGGCCCAGAATTTGTACTTCAGCGAAACATTGCTAAGCCAGGCACCCATGGGCAGGTCTTCTCTGAGTTGAGCGGAAACAATATTGGCAAGGTGCCATCATTGTGCCTGCTCAAGCCAGGGCCTTTGTTGATATGTATCAAGAAAAATCTGCAGCCTGTGATGGCCCTTTCGCCGGCAAGCCAGCTCCCACACATATCTCACTGGCCTGCCGGCGATAGGGCCATCAAAACCTTAACAAATCTGGAAAAACGCCCGCGCGGTGGCGGTGGTATGCGCCGACGTGCGCTCGGCCGTTTCACCCCGGTGCAAGGCCACTTCGCGCAGCACCTCCGGCAGAAACGCCGGCTCGTTGCGCCCGCTCTTCGGCTTTGGCCGCAGGCTGCGCGGGAGCAGGTAGGGCGCATCGCTTTCCAGCATTAGCCGGCCTTTGGCAATGTTGCCCACCAGCGGGTGCAGGTGGGTGCCACGGCGCTCATCGCAGATCCACCCGGTAATGCCGATGTGCAGGTCCATGTCGAGGTAGGCGAACAACGCCTCGCGCTCCCCGGTAAAGCAGTGCACCACCGCAGCGGTCAGCTGGTCGCGGTAATCCTTCAGAATTGCCAGCAAGCGTTCGCTGGCATCGCGTTCATGCAGGAACACCGGCAGGCCAAGTTCGGCAGCCAGCGCCAGCTGGGCCTCCAAGGCTTTTTCCTGGAGCGGGCGAGGGGAGAAGTCGCGGTTGAAATCCAGGCCGCATTCGCCCACGGCACGTACCCGCGGCTCGCTCAGCAGTTGGCGCAGCTGGCGCTCGCTGCCGGCATCCCAGGCCTTGGCATCATGGGGGTGTACACCCGCTGTGGCGAACAGGTGTTCGCCGCTGGCATCCAGTTGCTGGCACAGCTCCAGAGCCTGTTCGCTGACGGCCAGGCTGGTGCCCGTCAGCACCATTTGCGTCACCCCGGCCTCGATGGCGCGCTCGACAATGGCTGCCTGTTGGTCGTGGAAACTGCTGTTGGTCAGGTTGACGCCGATATCGATCAGTTGCATGGTGTTATCTCGTGCCGCGGGGCGGCCAGCATAGCAAAAACCGGGTTTTTCTGAAAAAACCAAGAACTTCATGCTGTTGCCGTGGTCTTTTGCCGTCATTTATCACTTGGCGGTGCAACCCATGGATGCCGCCACCGACCATGGACACGCTTTCGCATGCCGCGATTCTGGCTCACTATTTTGCTCACGCTTGGGTTGGCCTTGCCTGGCCCGGCCCAGGCGCGAGTACCAGGTCCGCAGCAGAACATTCCGCCCGCCAAGGTTCGTGACCTGCAGCAGATTCGCAGCACCAAGGTACTGCGGGTACTGGTCAACCAGAGTCGCAACAGCTCTGGTGAGGTCAAAGGCGAACCGGTCGGCATCGAATACTATCGCCTGCGTGCCCTGGAGCATTTCCTCAACGCCCGTAGTAATGACGACCAGCAGATCCAGCTGAAGCTCATCCCGCGGGCCAAGGAGCAGTTGCTGGGCGCCCTGGCACGAGGCGAGGGTGACCTGGCTGCACCGGGCGAATTGCTCGACCCCGGTACTGTGCGTGGTGTCAGTGGCAGTGCGCCGATTCTTGACCAGGTGCCTTTGACGTTGGTGGGGCGCAAAGGCGAACGCAGCTTCAGCAAGCTCGAACAGCTGTCCGGGCGCACCGTGGCGTTGACCAGCGCCAGTGCCGCTGGCCCGCTGATCCAGCAGGCCAACCAGCAACTGGCGCTGCGCAAGCGGCCACCTATCAAGGTGGAATGGGTCGACGCGACGCTGGCCGTGGAAGATGTGCTGGAAATGGTGCAGGCCGGCATCTACCACCTGACCGTGGTCGAGCAGCCCATTGCTCGGCGTTGGGCGCGGGTGATGCCGCGGCTGCGCCTGGACAGCCGGGTGAGTCTGGGGGCACCGCAAGCCATGCGCTGGTATGTCGGGCAGGATGCGCCGCAGTTGCTGGCTGCGGTCGATCACTTCCTGAAGGGTTATCGCGCGCCGGACAACCAGGATGCCGCGTTCGAGCGCATCTACCGCCGCCAGTACCGGGTGCACAACCCGTTGGCCAGCAAGGACCGCCAGCGCCTGGCATCGGTGCGGGCGGTATTGCAGAAGCATGGTGAGGCGCAGCAGATCGACTGGCTCAACCTGGCCGCGCTGGCGTTCAAAGAGTCAACGCTGAACCCGGGCGCTCGCGGTAGCGGGGGCGCCCACGGCCTGATGCAGATCACCCCTTCGGCGGCCCAGCGCGTGGGGGTGAGCAATACCGCCACGGTGGATGGTAATGTCCTTGCCAGCGCCCGCTACCTGGCGCTGATCCGGCGCAAGTTCTTTGCCAGTGCCAAGATCAATGAGCGAGAGCGCATGGCCTTTGTGCTCGCCGCGTACAACCTTGGCCCCGAGCGCGTGCAGGCCATGCGCGCCGAGGCCCGGCGGCGCGGGCTCAATGGCAACCAGTGGTTCTTCCAGACCGAACGCATTGCCATGGAGCAGGTGGGCATGGGGCCGGTCAACTTCGTCAACAGCGTCAACAAATACTACCTCGCGTTCAACCGCGAGCGTGCGGTGTTGGAGCGTGTTGCCAAGCGCTGAAAAAGGCCCAATGCCAGTCAGTTAAGCGGTATGGGCTGACAGGTGCACGCCTCGGGATGTTGGGTGCCAATGATATCGAGCGCCGCCCGCGCGGCGCTTCGCGGCGCAAGGCCGCTCCCACATCTGTTTCGGGCCAGTTACTCAAGTGAGATCTCCTGCGCCTGCCTTGTTTTTTCATTGAATATCGGCTGCGTCTGTGCTTTTTATCAATCTCCAACCATGCATCCAGGGTGCGCGCGCCGAAGGCACAGGAATAATTGGCCCGAAACAGATGTGGGAGCGGCCTTGTGCCGCGAAGCGCCGCGCGGGCGGCGCTCGATCTCGTAGGCGCTGGGAGACTCTCGGCGAACCCCTTGGCTCAAGCCCCAAGCTTTAGGCAAGAGTAAGCCGAGTATCGGACCGCTTCTGCTTGCGGCTTGTGGCTTGCAACTTGAGGCTCGTCGCTCTAGCATACCGGCTGCGCCGATTTAAACAGCTACTTGCGGGGCGCAGGAAAGCCCCACCTCCGGGTCATCCGAAATACCGCTAAAGCGCTGGTTCGGTGACGCCTCCCACCGCTGCCCAGCGGGATTCGCGAGGCGGAGAAAAGCTCCATGAGTTGCCCACGTACCAGTGTCTGTCTAAGCCCTTTGCCTGCCAGCCAGGCATCCCGCACACCGCGCATCCTGCTCGGCGGCCAGCATCAGCCCACTCTTTTACGTCACCTCGAAGGCCTGTCCCGGCGCAAGCGCCAGGCGCGCGCGTTTCTGATTCAGTTCGCCGATAGCGCCTGCAATCTGGCGGAGTATGGCAATGATCGTTTCGACCTCGCCGTCATCCAGGCGCCGGCAGCGCAAGAGGCCGCCGAAGTTATCGGCCACCTTACCCGCATCGCGCGCCAGGGCTTGATTACCCGCCGCTGAGGAGCGCCTGTTGAGCACCAACATCATCACCACGGAAGGCCATGAGGCGCTGAAGAAAGAACTCGACCACCTGTGGCGGGTGTATCGCCCGGAAATCACCCAGAAGGTGGCCTGGGCGGCGTCGCTGGGTGATCGCAGTGAGAACGCCGACTACCAGTACAACAAGAAGCTGCTGCGCGAGATCGACCGCCGGGTGCGGTACCTGCGCAAGCGCCTTGAGGATGTGAAGGTGGTAGCCTACTCGCCGGAGCAGGAAGGCAAAGTGTTTTTCGGCGCTTGGGTCGAGATCGAGAATGACGAGGGCGAGACCATGAAGTTTCGCATCGTCGGCTATGACGAGATCTACGGGCGCAACGACTACATCTCGATCGATTCGCCCATGGCCCGCGCCTTGCTAAAGAAGGAGGAAGGCGATGAGGTGGTGGTGCACACGCCTACCGGTGAGGCGACCTGGTATGTGAACAGCATCAGCTACGGGCAGTAAATTGATGTTGCCTGTTCTGGCCCTATCGCCGGCAAGCCAGCTCCCACAGAATCTACATCATATCTAAGACCTGTGGAGACCCTGTGGGAGCTGGCTTGCCGGCGATAGGGCCCTGGCAGACAGCCCTCAACTCTCCCGCAACACCGCCAACGGGCTGGCATTCAACGCCCGCCGCGTCCCCAGCACCCCCGCACCGCCCACCAGCAGCGCCCCCGCCAGCGGCAGCACCAGCAACCAAGGATGCGGGCTCCACTGCAAATCGAACGCATAGCGGTACAGCACCAGGGTAATCAGTTCACACCCCACCGCCGCCAATAGCCCGCTAGCCGCCCCCAGCAAACCGAACTCGATCCGTCGCGCCCTGACCAGCAGTGGCCGCGCGGCGCCCAGTGCTCGCAGCAGGGCGCCCTGGCGAATGCGCTCGTCCAGTGTCGCCTGCAAGCCGGCGAACAGCACCGCCAACCCGGCCGCCAGCACGAACAGCAGCACATACTCCACCGCCAGGGTCACCTGGGCGAGGATGCTGCGCAGCTGGGCAAGCAGCGCGTCCACCTGCAGGATGGTCACCGCCGGGAATGCCCGTGACAGTGCCACCACCTCCAGGTCATGCCCTGCTGCCAGGTAGAAGCTGGTGAGGTAGGTGGTCGGCAGCCCTTGCAGCGTGCCGGGCTGGAAGATCATGTAGAAGTTCGGCTGGAAGCTGTCCCAGTGCACGCTGCGCAGGCTGCTGACCCGCGCCTGGCGCTGCTGGCCGCCGATGTCGAAGGTGAGCAGGTCGCCCATTTGCAGTTTCAGGCTGCTGGCCAGTTCTGCCTCTACCGACACGCCGGGGATTTCGTCCCCGCTTGGCAGGGCTTGCCACCAGCTGCCCGCAGTCAGTTGGTTGCCCTCGGGCAATTCGGCGGCCCAGGTCAGGCTGAGGTCGCGCTGCACGGCGCGTTCGCCTGCAGAGTCCTTGCTGACGATCTGTTGCACCGGTTGCTGGTTGATCTGCACCAGGCGCCCGGGTGTCACCGGGTACAGCGGCGCCGCCGTGGCGTTGACTTGCTGCAGGTGCCGAGCGAACGGTTCACGGTCATCCGGGAGAATATTCAGGGCGAAATGGTTGGGTGCATCCTTGGGTAACTGCGCCTGCCAAGTGTCGAGCAGTTCTGCGCGCAGCAGGCCGACCAGGGCCATGGCCAGCAGGATCAGGCCGAAGGCCAGTGCCTGGCCAGCGGCCGCCATGGGGTGGCGTAGCAGTTGGCCCAGCCCCAGGCGCCAGGTGAGTGGCGCCCCGGCCAGCAGTTGGCGCAGGCTGCGCAAGCCGAGCATCAGCAGGCTGCCGAGCAGCAGCGCTGTGACCAGGCCGCCACCGAGCAGGGCAAAAGTAAGCAGCAAGTCGAGGCTCAGGCGCCACATGATCAGGCCCAGGGCAAACAGGGCAGCGCCATACACCAACCAGCTGCTCGGCGGAATCGGCAACAGGTCGCGGCGCAGTACGCGCAGTGGTGGCACCTTTCCCAGTGCCGCGATCGGCGGCAGGGCAAAACCGGCCAGCGCCACCAGCCCGGTAGCAATACCGGCCAAAGCCGGCACGACGCCGCCGGCAGGCACCACGCTGGGTAACAGGCCATGCAGCAGGCGGAACAGGCCCAATTGGGCCAGCCAGCCGAGCAAGGCGCCGGCCAGCGCGGCGACCAGGCCAAGCATGGCCAGTTGCAGGCAATACAGGCCCAAGGCCTGGCGCCGCGACAGGCCCAGGCAGCGCAGCAGGGCGCTGGCGTCCAGGCGGCGTGCGGCGTAGCGGCTGGCCGACAGGGCCACGGCGACGCCGGCCAGCAACACAGCCACCAGGCTGGCCATGTTCAGGTAGCGTTCGGCCTTGCCCAAGGCGCCACCGATCTGCTGGTTGCCATCGCGGGTGTCGCGCAAGCGCTGGTTGGCCGCCAGGTCTTTTTCCACGGTCTGGCGGTACTGCGCCAGCGCTTCGGTATCGCCCCGCCACAGGTCGCGGTAGGTGACGCGGCTGCCGGGCTGGATCACGCCAGTGGCTTGCAGGTCGGCCAGGTTGATCATGACCCGGGGGGTGAGGCTGTAGAAATTATTGGCGCGGTCCGGTTCATAGGTGAGCACGCGGCTCATGCGCAGGGTTTTCATGCCGACGTCTATGCTGTCGCCAATCGACAGCCCCAGTGCCGCCAGCAGGCGTGGCTCGACCCACGCCTCGCCAGGCGCCGGGCCGCCACCCGGGGTTTCTGCGGCATACGGCGCCGGGGCGCTGCGCACTTGCCCACGCAGCGGGTAGGCGCCGTCGGCCGCCTTGACGCTGGACAGCTGGATGCCATTGTCACCACCGACCACGCTGGTGAACTCGACCACCTGAGCATGGCGCAAGCCCAGCGCCTTGCCGGCATCAAGCTGTTGCTCACGGGCCGGGGCGCTGCCCTGCAGCACCAGGTCGGCGCCGAGGAATTCGCTGGCGCGCAGTTGCATGGCACCATTGAGGCGCGCCCCGAAATAGCCGATGGCAGTACTGGCCGCCACGGCCACCAGCAGGGCAAAGAACAGCACGCGCACTTCGCTGGCGCGTATGTCGCGCAGCAACTGGCGCAGGGCCAGGCCGCACAAGCGGGACAGCGGCATGTGGGTCATCAGGCCTCCACCGGCGCCACGAGGCGGCCTGCGTCCAGGCGGATCTGGCGCCGGCAGCGGCGGGCCAGGCGTTCGTCATGGGTGACCAGCACCAGGGTGGTACCGCGCTCCTTGTTAAGCTCGAACAGCAAATCGCTGATGCGCTCGCCGGTATGGCTGTCGAGGTTGCCGGTAGGCTCGTCGGCGAACAGCACGGCGGGCTGGGCGGCAAAGGCGCGAGCGATGGCAACCCGCTGCTGCTCGCCGCCCGACAACTGGCGCGGGGTGTGGCTCAGCCGCTTGCCCAGGCCGACCCGCTCCAGCAGGGTGCGTGCGTGCTCGCGGGCATCGCGGCGGCCGTCCAGCTCCAGTGGCAGCATGACGTTTTCCAGGGCATTGAGGCTGTCGAGCAGCTGGAACGACTGAAACACGAAGCCCACATGCTCGGCGCGTATCCGGGCGCGCTGGTCTTCATCCAGTGGCCCCAGGTCGTGGCCGGCAAGGATGACCTTGCCGGCGCTGGGCTGGTCGAGGCCTGCGAGCAGGCCGAGCAGGGTCGACTTGCCCGAGCCCGAGGCGCCTACGATAGCCAGGCTGTCGCCCTGGGCCAGGTCAAGGGAGAGTGCGTGAAGAATGGTCAGGTCACCTTCCGCGCTGGGGACCACTTTGCTAAGGTTCTGCGCAACGAGAATGCTGGGGCCCATGGAGAATCCGATGCGAGTGTGGTGGTTGAGTGCCGGTCTGGCCCTGTATTGCCTGGCCCAGAGCGCGGCGGCGGGAACACTGCTGGTTGTTGGCGATAGTATCAGCGCCGGTTTTGGCCTGGATAGCCGCCAGGGGTGGGTGTCTCTGTTGCAGACCCGGCTCAAGGACGAAGGTTTCGACGATAAAGTGGTCAATGCGTCGATCAGCGGCGATACCAGTGCAGGTGGCCAGGCGCGCCTACCGGCGCTGCTTGCAGCGCATAAGCCGAGCCTGGTGGTGCTGGAGCTGGGCGGTAATGATGGCTTGCGCGGGCAGCCGCCGGCGCAATTGCAACAAAATCTTGCCTCGATGATCGAAAGCGCCCGCCAGGCGGGTGCCAAGGTGCTGCTGCTGGGCATGCGCCTGCCACCCAATTATGGCGTGCGCTACACCACGGCGTTTGCCAAGGTGTATGAACAGTTGGCGGCAGAGCAGCAGGTGCCGTTGGTGCCGTTTTTTCTTGACGGGGTAGGGGGCGTGCCCGAGCTGATGCAGGCCGACGGCATCCACCCGGCCCAGGGTGCCCAGCAGCGACTGCTGGAAAATGCCTGGCCGGCGATAAAACCCTTGCTCTGACGCTTTAAACGGGGGCCGCTTTCGGCTAATGTTGCGCCCCCCGTTTCGAGTGCCCCCGATGCCGCGCCCTGCCTGGTCCCTGTACGCCTACCAACTGATCGAGCCTGATGAACAGCTCGACCTGTTTGCCTGCCAGGAAATCCGCGTCCACCTCGTGGCCCGCCAGCTTGAGCTGGGCGTGCCGGTCGATCGCACCCTGTGCGGTGGCCTGCTGCCGGCGCAGCCGCGCTGGTCGGGGGTGCCGCGTTCGATCTACCGCGATGGCCGCCTGTGCGACCTGTGCCGTGCCATCCTCGATGCCCAGCGGCGCGGCATGCGCCCGGTGTGGCCGGAGCTGCACGGCAGCTGAACGCCAGCCACCTTTCATCAACTGATACGCTTGCTTCACGCCAATGCCTCCCGCTTGCATCGGCGTGGGTGTACAATCGGTCCTCTTGACCCACCTTTCGAAGGATTTACCGGATGTTGCCGCGCTTTCCTGCCGTCACCCGTAGCCTGTCCCTGGCCGCCCTGCTGGTAGCGGGCCCCGCTGCTGCGCTGGAGCTGCCACTGCCACCGCCCGGTGAAGACATCGTCGGCCAGGTGCATACGATCCAGGCAAAGTACGAGGACACCTTCGCCGACATCGGCACTGCCAACGACCTCGGCTACCTGGAAATGATCGCGGCCAACCCGGGCGTCGACCCGTGGCTGCCTGGCGCCGGTACCGAAATCATCCTGCCGACCCGCTATATCCTGCCGCCGGGGCCGCGTGAAGGTGTGGTCATCAACCTGGCCGAGTACCGCCTGTACTACTACCCGAAAGGCCAGAACGTGGTGTACACCTTCCCGCTGGGCATCGGTCGCGAAGGCTGGGGCTCGCCGATCGCCAACACCAAGATCACCGCCAAGACGCCGAACCCGACCTGGACGCCGCCCGCATCCATCCGTAAAGAGCACGCGGCAGACGGTGACATCCTGCCTGCGGTGGTGCCGGCGGGCCCGGACAACCCACTGGGGCCGTTCAAGTTCACCCTGGGCGTGCCGGGCTACCTGATCCACGGTTCGAACAAGAAGTTCGGTATTGGCATGCGCACTAGCCACGGTTGCTTCCGCATGCTCAACAACAACGTGCTGGAGCTGTCGAAGATGGTGCCGGTGGGTACGCCAGTGCGCATCATCAACGAGCCTTACAAGTTCGGCATCAGTGGCGGCAAGGTCTACCTGGAGGCGCACACGCCACTGGACGACCAGGGCAACCCGTCGGTGGTCGACAAGCACACTGCAGTTATCAATGCCTTGCTCAAGCGTGAGGACCTGGCCAACAACCTGCGTATGAACTGGGACATGGTGCGTGATGTGGTGGCAGCCGAAGATGGCATGCCGGTCGAAATTGCCGTGCCGGTCGAGAACCCGGGGGGTGCGCCGATGGTCTCGAGTATGCCGCCCGAACTGCAGTAAGCTATTTGCGACACACCCAGGCCCGCCTTAGTGCGGGCCTTTTCGTATCTGCCAGGTGCGCCGGTGTTGTTCGCAGGCAATAAAAAAGCCGACCCACAAGTGGGTCGGCTTCATAACAATCCGGGAGGATTATTACTTGCGGCTGGCTTTGTCCAGCATACGCAGAGCGCGCTCGTTGGCTTCGTCAGCGGTCTGCTGAGCCTTCTGAGCGGCTGCCAGTGCGTCGTCAGCCTTACGGTAGGCTTCATCTGCACGAGCTTGAGCGCGAGCTGCTGCGTCTTCAGTCGCAGTCAGACGAGCTTCGGTTTCTTTGGATACGCTGCTGCAACCGGTAGCCAGAACTGCGGCCAGAGCCAGAGCAGAGAATTTCAGAACGTTGTTCATCGTGTTCCCCTTCAAGGACTTTCTATTAAATAGCCATCTCTCGGAAAAGAGAAACTGGCCGGCGTACATAGTACTCATTACTTGTAGTAAGTAAACTGACTGAGCGCAAGAACTGCAAAAAAAATGTTGCTTGACGTCGCGCCGACAAGATTTACGACGTGGGTGTGAAAAAAACGTACAGGGTGCGCAAGCGATTGTAGTACAGGAACTTTTTTGGTGAACTAAGGGTGACTTTAACTGTCCTCTGGCGTCTTAAGCCCTAGAGCATCCGGCGGCTGTTAGGGCGGGCAGGGGAAAGTCGCCCTGATGGCGTTCTGGCCATTTTTAACCGCCGCCACCTTGAGCAATCCCGCTTGCCGCGCCTACTATCTTGTGAGTGCCAGAAGACCCGAACGATTGCAATCGTCCAGTGGTCGAAGGGGCAACAGGTGGCGTAGAGGATTCTGTGCCGGATTAACCACTATCGGTGAAGGTATGGGTCTGCCAAGAAGACCTGCGAGGAGTAGTGATGAGCGAAGCGTTGACCATCCACCATGACCAGGCCGGTCATCAGTTCGAGACCACTGTGGACGGTCATCGTGCCTATCTGACGTACATGGATCTGGGCAAACAGACGCTGGACATCTATCGCACCTTCGTGCCCAACGCCCTTCGCGGCCGCGGGATTGCTGCTGCGCTGACCGAGCGGGCGCTGGCGTATGCCGAGCAGATGGGCTATACGGTGATCCCTTCCTGCTCGTATGTGGAACGCTACATGGAGCGCCAGCAGCGGCATTCGAGCAAGGCCTGAGTCTGTAAATAAAAAGCGGGGCCGCTGCGCGCCCCATCGCCGGCAAGCCAGCTCCCACACGTACAGCGATACGCTTGAATGTGGGAGCTGGCTTGCCGGCGATGGGGCGCGCAGCGGCCCCGCTTTATTACATCAATCAGCTGCGCTTACGCTGCGGCAGCACATCCTTCAACTTGGCATGCATGCTGCGCAGGGTCTTCTCGGTAGCCGACCAGTCGATGCAGGAATCGGTAACCGACACGCCGTACTGCAGCTCTTCCAGGTTCTTTGGAATCGACTGGCAGCCCCAGTTCAGGTGGCTTTCGACCATCAGGCCGATGATCGACTGGTTGCCTTCGAGGATCTGGTTGGCGACGTTCTCCATTACCAGCGGTTGCAGGGCCGGGTCCTTGTTGGAGTTGGCGTGGCTGCAATCGACCATGATGTTGGCCTTGATCTTGGCCTTGGCCAGGTCCTGTTCGCACAGGGCAACGCTGACCGAGTCATAGTTCGGCTTGCCGTTGCCGCCGCGCAGTACCACGTGGCCGTAAGGGTTGCCCTTGGTGGTGACGATCGACACGCCGCCTTCCTGGTTGATACCCAGGAAGCGGTGCGGCTTGGACACCGACTGCAGGGCATTGATGGCAACGGTCAGGCCGCCGTCGGTGCCGTTCTTGAAACCAACCGCAGAGGACAGGCCGGAGGCCATCTCGCGGTGGGTTTGCGATTCGGTGGTGCGGGCGCCGATGGCCGACCAGCTGATCAGGTCCTGCAGGTATTGCGGGGAGATCGGGTCGAGCGCTTCGGTGGCGGTCGGCAGGCCCATTTCGGCCAGGTCCAGCAGCAACTGGCGGCCGATGTGCAGGCCGTCCTGGATCTTGAACGAGTCATCCAGGTACGGGTCGTTGATCAGGCCTTTCCAGCCGACGGTGGTGCGCGGTTTTTCGAAGTACACGCGCATGACCAGGTACAGTGTATCGGACACTTCTGCGGCCAGGACTTTCAGGCGCTCGGCGTATTCGTGGGCGGCTTTGATGTCATGGATAGAGCAAGGGCCGACCACGACAAACAGGCGATGGTCCTTGCCGTCGAGAATATTGCGCACCACTTCACGGCCGGCAGTCACGGTCTGCAGGGCCTTGGCGCTGAGGGGGATTTCCTTCTTGAGTTGATCTGGGGTGATCAGGGTCTCGTTGGAGGCAACGTTCAAGTCATCGATCGGTAAATCAGCCATCGTGTTACTCGTCAGGTCACGGGTGCCGGCCGCCAACTATCCCCGTGCGGCCCAGCAGCAAGAATAATCGCAGCGGGGAGCCGAACCTTAGCGCGTTACAGGTGGCGCGACAATGGGCTGAGCCCCGTCATCGTGGGGTTTTTCCCTGATAAAGAGGGTTGAGTGCAAATGGGCTGCCCAGCGCCGCGCAACCTGTGTAAAAAGAGTGCTGACTTTAAATAGCTGGAGATCGGCATGCACACGCGTACACCACGCATTGGCATCATCGGCAGTGGCGCCATTGGCGGCTTTTATGGGTTGATGCTGGCCCGGGCCGGTTTCGATGTGCATTTTCTGCTGCGCAGCGAGTACCAGACGGTGCATGAGCAAGGGCTGACGTTGGACAGTGCCGTGTATGGCGCGTTGCAGATGAACGTGCAGGCGTACGCCAGCGCTGCCGACATGCCGGCCTGTGACTGGCTGCTGATCGGGGCCAAGGCCACCAGCAACGATCAATTGGCACCGTTGATCGTCCAGGCCGCCGCGCCCGGGGCCAAGGTGGTGCTGTTGCAGAACGGCCTGGGTGTGGAGGAGCAGTTGCGCCCGGCCTTGCGCAGCGACATGCACCTGCTCGGCGGGCTGTGCTTCATCTGCGTCAACCGCCAGGCACCGGGGGAGATCCGTCACCAGGCGCTGGGGGCTGTGAACCTGGGTTATCACAGTGGGCCAGCCACTGATGGTGGCGCCGCATTGGTCAGTGAAGGCGCCGGGTTGTTCCAGGAGGCCGGCATCGATTCGCAAGCCATGCCGAACCTGGCGCTGGCGCGCTGGCAGAAGCTGGTATGGAACGTACCCTACAATGGTCTGTCGGTACTGCTCGGTGCCAGCACCACGCCGCTGATGGCTGACGGCCATAGCCGCGCGCTGATCCAGGCCCTGATGGCCGAGGTGGTGCAGGGCGCAGCGGCATGTGGGCACGTATTGCCCGAGGGTTATGCCGAGCACCTGTTCCAGTTGACCGAGCGCATGCCCGATTACTGGCCCAGCATGTACCACGACCATGCCCATAAACGCCCGCTGGAACTGCAGGCCATCTATGCCGAGCCGCTGGCACAGGCACGGGCGGCCGGCTGCAGTTTGCCGCGCATGGAAATGCTGTATCAGGCGCTAGGTTTCATCGACAGCAGCGACCGCCCCGGCTAAGGGCGTGCTTGCCCCCAAGCCCGCGCCAGCAGTGCGCCAGACGGCAAAGCGTGGGTCTGGCGCGCTGCTAAGCTGAAGCTTGCTCTGCCGTTGCGGCAGTCAAGGAGGTCGAATGATCCGCTCCATGCTGTACGCCACTGACCTCGGTGTCTACGCCCCTTTTGTCATGCAGCACGCGCTGGCGCTGGCGCGTACTTTCGGCGCCGAGTTGTATGTGATTCATGCGGTCGAACCGATGGGCCAGTTCGCCGAATCCCTCCTGCAAAGCTACCTCGATGAGCAGACGCTCGACCAGTTGCACAGCCAAGGCGTCAACACGGTGATGGCAAACATAGAGCAACGCGTGCTGGAGAGTTTTCGCGATGAACTGGGCGAGGAGGCCGACCTGGCTGTGATCAAGGCGGTGCGGGTGCGCCAGGGCGACCCGGCGCAGGTGATTCTTGACCAGGCGCAACGGCTCAGCGTCGACCTGCTGATTTTCGGCAGCCACAGCGCCGGTGCCGGCGTGGATGTGCCGTTGGGGCGTACGGCGGTGCGGTTGCTGCAGCTGTCACCGGTGCCGGTGTACATGGTGCCGTTGGCGCAGCATTTAGGACGTAGGAAATCATGAAGCTGGCCGTAGGCCATTTCCGGGGCAGGTAACAAAATAGTTCTAGATTTATTTCCAGAACCACTAATATAGTTATATATCGTCGCTGCCTGCTGCTGCGGACTCATCGCTGAACCGAGGGGAATCTATGAAGCTTCAACAACTGCGCTACATCTGGGAAGTGGCGCACCATGACCTCAACGTCTCCGCGACGGCGCAGAGCCTGTATACCTCCCAGCCAGGTATCAGCAAGCAGATCCGCCTGCTCGAAGATGAGCTGGGTGTCGAGGTTTTTGCCCGTAGCGGCAAGCACCTGACCCGGGTAACCCCGGCGGGTGAGCGCATCATCAATACGGCCGGCGAGATCCTGCGCAAAGTCGAGAGCATCAAGCAGATTGCCCAGGAGTTCTCCAACGAGAAGAAGGGCACGCTGTCCATCGCCACCACCCACACCCAGGCGCGCTACGCGTTGCCGCCGGTGATCAGCAGCTTTATAAAGCAGTACCCGGAAGTGTCCCTGCACATGCACCAAGGTTCGCCGATGCAGATTGCCGAAATGGCCGCAGACGGTACGGTCGACTTCGCCATCGCCACCGAGGCGCTGGAGTTGTTCGGCGACCTGATCATGATGCCGTGCTACAAGTGGAACCGCTGCGTGGTGGTGCCCCAGGGGCACCCGTTGGCCAAGCTGCCAAAGCTGACGCTGGAAGCCGTTGCCGAATACCCGATCGTTACCTACGTGTTCGGTTTTACCGGGCGCTCGAAGCTGGACGAAGCCTTCAACCACCGCGGCCTGACGCCGAAAGTGGTGTTCACCGCAGCCGATGCCGACGTGATCAAGACCTACGTGCGCCTGGGGCTGGGTGTGGGCATCGTGGCCGGCATGGCGGTAGACGCCAAGCTCGACAGTGACTTGGTGGCACTGGATGCCAGCGAGCTGTTCGAAGCCAGCATTACCAAGATCGGCTTCCGCCGTGGCACTTTCCTGCGTGGTTTCATGTGCGACTTCATCGAGAAGTTCGCCCCGCACCTGACCCGTGAGGTGATGGCCAAAGCCATTCAGTGTCATAACAAGCAGGAGTTGGAAGAGCTGTTCGAAGGGGTCGAACTGCCGGTGCACTGATCCGAAAATATTGGGGCCGCTTTGCGGCCCATCGCCGGCAAGCCAGCTCCCACAGGAATATCACAAGCCTTGAGGCAACGGTAACCCTGTGGGAGCTGGCTTGCCGGCGATGGGCTGTGAAACAGCCCCGGCTACCTCAAGCCTTGCTGATCAGGTTGCCCGCGTGCAACCCGCATTCCTTTTGCGTCGACTCTTCCCACCACCAGCGCCCCTCGCGCTCATGCTGGTTCGGCAGCACCGGCCGGGTGCATGGCTCGCAGCCGATGCTGATGAAGCCACGCTCATGCAGGCTGTTGTACGGCAGCTCCAGCATGCGGATATAACCCCACACTTCTGCGCTGCTCATTTGTGCCAGCGGGTTGAACTTGTACAGCGTGCGCTCGGGCGTGGAGAAGGCGCTGTCGATTTCCAGTGCCGCCACCTGGCTGCGGGTGCCCGGGCTCTGGTCGCGGCGCTGGCCGGTGGCCCAGGCGCTTACGGTAGCCAGCTTGCGACGCAGCGGCTCGATCTTGCGGATGCCGCAGCATTCGCCATGGCCGTCCTTGTAGAAGCTGAACAGGCCCTTGTCCTTGACGAACGGGTCGAGCTTGTCGCGGTCAGGGCTGAGGATTTCGATCGGCAGCTTGTACTGCTCGCGTACCTGGTCGATGAACCGGTAGGTCTCCGGGTGCAGGCGGCCGGTGTCGAGGCTGAACACCTTGACCTGCTTGTTCAGCTTCCAGGCCATGTCGACCAGCACCACGTCTTCGGCGCCGCTGAAGGAAATCCACAGGTCGTCACCGAAGTGCTCGAAGGCGAGCTTGAGGATGTCCTGCGGGGACTTGTTGGCATAAGTCGCCGCCAGGGCGGCGACGTCGAAGGGTTGGCTCATCAGGCGGTTTCCATCTTGGCTGTGGCGCTGTGCGCTCGTAGTGGGGTGATGGTAACAAAAAATCGCGGGCTAGACGGCTTGATATCGGGGCTGGCCTCTTCGCGGGTAAACCCGCTCCCATAGGTTGTGGGAGCGGGTTTACCCGCGAAGCAGGCGCCGCCGATTACAAGCCCTGCAAGGTCTGCATCAACACCCGCACCTTGGCGATCGATTCTTCATATTCAGCCTGCCACTCGGAATCAGCCACCACCGCACCGCCACCCCAGCAGCTGACTTGCCCGTCCTTGATCAGCAGGCTGCGAATGGCAATCGAACTGTCCATTTCGCCGCGCACGTCCATGTACAGCAACGAGCCGCAGTACAACGCCCGGCGCGCCGGCTCCAGCTCGTCGATGATCTGCATGGCACGGATCTTCGGCGCGCCAGTGATCGAGCCGCCAGGGAAGCTGTCGCCAATCAGGTCGAGGGCATCCTTGTCGCTGGCCAGCTGGCCGGTAATGCTGCTGACCAAGTGATGGACATTGGGGTAGCTCTCCAGGCTGAACAGCTCTGGCACCTTCACCGAGCCGATCTCACAGGTGCGCCCCAGGTCGTTGCGCAGCAGGTCGACGATCATCAGGTTTTCCGAGCGGTCCTTGGGGCTGTGCAACAGCTCCTCGGCATTGCGCTGGTCTTTGGCCGGGTCGCTGGCGCGCGGGCGCGTGCCCTTGATCGGCCGGGTTTCCACCTGGCCTTGGCTGACGCGGATGAAGCGCTCGGGCGAAAAGCTCAGCAAGGCGCTGCCATCGGCCAGTTGCTGGTAGCCGGAAAATGGCGTCGGGCAGGCCTGGCGCAGGGCCTGGTAGGCGCGCCACGGGTCGCCTTGGCAAGGCGCGCGAAAGCGCTGGGTGAGGTTGATCTGGTAGCAGTCACCGGCCTGGATGTAGCGCTGTACCCGGTCGAACCTAGCCTTGTACTGCTCGGGTTGCAGGTCGCCGGTCATCGGCGCGAGCAACTGGAAATCGCCGGTCTTGGATTGCTGGCCGGCTTCGAACAGCCTGACCAGGCGATCGCGCTCAGTGCCTGCCAGGCTTGGGTGAAACACCAGTTGGCTGGTGCCGAGCAGGTGGTCGCTGACCAGTGCCCAGGCATACAGGCCCAGCTGCGCATCGGGCAGGCCGAGGTCGTCCACGGCCAGGCTTGGCAGGTGTTCCAGGCGGCGACCGAAGTCGTAGCTCAGGTAGCCGATCAGGCCGCCGGCGAAGGGCAGTTGTATGCCACCGGGCAAATCGGCGTGGCCCAACTGTGCCAGCCCGTCGCGCAGGCGCTGGAGGAAGGCGCGGCCATTCTCTTCTGGCTGTGCTTGCAGGTGCAGCAGGGGCCAGGCGCTAAGCAGGTCGAAGCGGCCGCGCTCGGCACCGGGGCGGGCGCTGTCGAGCAGGATCGCGCCGGGGGCCTGGCGCAGGCGGGCGAAATAGGCGGCTGGGTCGGGCTGGTAAGGCAGAGGATGAAGCGTACAGGTCGGCATCAGTGTGGACGGCGATGTAAAAGCGAGGAGGGCGATTGTAGACCTGTGCAGGAAAAGCGCCTAGCACTGGGCGCGACATTCAACAGTGTGTTTGACCCGAAGGGGCCGCTTTGCGGCCCATCGCCGGCAAGCCAGCTCCCACAAGTGCGGCACAGCCCTCAGGATCATGCGTTACCTGTGGGAGCTGGCTTGCCGGCGATGGGCTGCAGGGCAGCCCCGGCATTTTCAGCCCGGATGTACGTGCCCGAACAACCCCTGTGCCACCCGAACCCGCTGCTCGGCATCCTCGGAAACACCTTCCTTGGCCAGCGCCTCGATGTGCGCCTCGATGGCATGGGTGCGCTGGGTCAGCCCACAGTCGTTGGCAATCTGGATGTTCAGCCCCGGGCGGGCGTTCAGCTCCAGGATCAAGGGGCCTTTCTCCTGGTCCAGTACCATGTCCACGCCAATATAGCCCAGCCCGCACAGTTCATAGCAGCCGGCGGCCAGCTTCATGAAACCGTCCCAGTTCGGCAGTTGCACGCCGTCCACCGCATTGGTGGTGTCCGGGTGCTTGCTGATGATGTTGTTCAGCCAGGTGCCGCGCAGGGTGACCCCGGTGGCCAGGTCGACGCCCACACCGATGGCACCCTGGTGCAGGTTGGCCTTGCCGCCGGACTGGCGGGTCGGCAGGCGCAGCATGGCCATTACCGGGTAGCCCATCAGCACGATGATGCGGATGTCCGGCACGCCTTCATAGCTGATGCTCTTGAAGATCTGGTCCGGGGTCACCCGGTACTCGATCAGCGCGCGGTCGCGGTGCCCGCCCAGCGAGTACAGGCCGGTGAGGATGCTGGAAATCTGGTGTTCGATTTCCTCGTGGCTGATGATCTTGCCCGACACTGTGCGGTAGCGGTCTTCGAAACGGTCGGCAATTACCAGGATGCCGTCACCGCCAGCGCCTTGCGCGGGCTTGATGACGAAGTCGTTGCGCCCGCCGATGATCTGGTCGAGCTTCTCGATCTCTTTTTCGGTCTCGATGATGCCGTACATTTCCGGTACATGGATGCCGGCCGCCAGCGCGCGTTCCTTGGTGATGATCTTGTCGTCGACGATCGGGTACAGGCTGCGCTTGTTGTACTTCAGCACATAGTCCGCGTTACGCCGGTTGATCCCCATGATGCCCCGGGCTTCCAGGGCCTTCCACGTCTTGATCAGGCCAAACATCAGGCGTCTGCCTTCTTCACGAATGCCTTGAAGCGCATCAGCTCAGTCAGGCGGTAGCCGCGGTAACGGCCCATCGCCAGCATGAAGCCCACCAGAATCAGCAGCACGGCCGGGAAGGTGAACACGAAGTACACCAGCTCCGGCACCATCATCAGCAGGTGCGCCAGCGAGGCGGCGAACAGGGTGCCGATGGCCACTTTCATGGCGTGGCCACCGCCACGCTCTTCCCAGGTGATCGACAGGCGCTCGATGGTCATGGTCAGGATCACCATCGGGAACAGTGCCACCGAA
Organism: Pseudomonas sp. NPDC089407; assembly: GCF_044900445.1. NCBI lineage: Bacteria > Pseudomonadati > Pseudomonadota > Gammaproteobacteria > Pseudomonadales > Pseudomonadaceae > Pseudomonas > Pseudomonas sp. NPDC089407. The sequence continues at coordinate 62,310 of NZ_JBJDNB010000016.1, read as the reverse complement.
AGCCCGCGCTCAAGGCCCAGCTTGTGGCTGAACAGGCTGATGGCCGCGATCAGTACCACGACAAATGTCAGTACCACCGACAGCCGTGGCAGCATCTGCAGCTTCAGGTGCTCCAGGTATGAACGTAGCGATAGGCCCAGGGCTGTGATCACCGTGAACAGCACGATACCGAAGCCCAGTTGCGTTTCGCGGAAGGCCAGGGCGATCAGCACCGGGGTGAAGGTACCCAGGGTCTGGATGCCGATCAGGTTGCGCAGGACCAGGATTACCAGCACGCCGATCGGGATCATCACCATGATCATGAAGGTTTGCTGGGTTTGCAGCGGCAGGCTGTACAGCGAGTATTCGAGGAAGTCGGCGTCGGTGTTCTCGTCGGTCAGCTTGGCCAGGCGGATGGCGTTCATCTCGCTGTTGTTCATGCTGAAGGTGACGTTGGCCTTTTTGCCGCCATCGACGGTGATCAGGTTGTCGTCACCGGTCCACCACAGCAGGCGATCATTCGGCAGGCCTTGCTCACCGGTGTCCGGGTTGAAGTACAGCCAGTCGTTGCCGTTGAAGCTGCGCAGCCACAGCTCCGGGGTTTGTGGGGTGTCTGCCACCAGGCGGATGGTGTGCACTTTCTCCATTGGCACGTGGGCAATCGACAGCAGCAGGTCGATGACCTGGGCCTTCTTCATCGGCGAAGTGTCACCGGCCAGCAGCAGTTTGACGTTGTCATCGTTGAGGTTGTTGACCCGCTTGATGGTCTCGCTGACAAAGGTCTCGACGTCGGCCGAGTGCTGGCGAATCGGGGCCATCAGCGCTTCGGCGGCGATCTTCTCCGGGCCCTCGATGGCCAGGCTGTCACGGAAGGTCGGCCCTTTGACCGTGGTCTTCTCGTTGCTGTAGCGCTTGGTCAGCACCAGGCGGTAGTAGAGGGTCTGGTTGCCGTTGGCGCGGCGGGCCGACCAGGTCACCTTGCGGTTGCCATCGGCACGGTTGACGCTGACACCGTAGTTGTTGGAGATAAAGCTCTCGTTGAGGCTGACGTAGTCACGGTTCAGCGGCGGCACGAACATCTGCACCTTGACCGGGTCCTTGGTGCTGGCCACGAACTCGACCTTGGCGTCGATGTTCCACAGGTCGTCGGTTTCATCTTCGGTCACCGGGATGCCGAGGAAGAAGATCTGATAAGCCGTGACCGCCACGCCCAATAGCACCAGTACGGTGATCAGGACTTTCAGATGGAGGGTAAGAGAGCGCATCGGGATTACTCTGCTTTGGGAGCGTCGGTGGCACAGGCAGGTTTGCCGGCCGCGTATTTAAGGCTTGGGTCAACCAGCGCATCGAAGTGCTTGAGTGCCTCGGAACCGATCAGCAGCGGGAACTGGAAGGCGCTGCGGTCGGTGAGGTTGACTTCAATAGTGCGCAAGGCCTGGCCCATGCAGATTTCGAGTTCGATGACCGGGCGGGCGGTGTAGGCCTTGCCGGATTCGGCATCATAGTCGCCCGCCCGGCGCTTGATCTTGCTCACGCGCGCCAGGGGCCGCTCGATCGGGTGCGAATGGGCGGCATCGATCGCCAGGTAGAAACGCACCCAGCTTTCACCATTGCGCTTGAAGCGCTTGATGTCGCGGGCGCTGAGCGAAGCGGTCTTGGCGCCGGTATCGAGCTTGGCCGCCACTTCCAGGTCCAGGTCGCCCAAGCGTGCGTATTCGTTGAGACCGTACACGGTCTTGCCCGCCGCGTGGCCAAGGGCCGGCAGCAGGGTGAGGCATAGCAGCAATAAAACAGGTGTAAGTCTCATAATCCTGGCGCGGTGCAGTGCAAGGTTCTAGGCAAGGTTCAGGTCAAGGTGACTGGCAACTACTGCGCAAGCTTCCTCGTTCATCTGTCAACAAGCATGAATGTATGACAGACAGGCTATCCATACCCCATCGGAGGCGCGGCATTCTATCACGCCGACGTCTTGACGCCAGCGGTGCGCGATCTGACAGCGCTTGGCCAGCGTTAGTTCGTTCTTAGACGATTGTCGACAATATTGATTTTGTCTTTGACTTACAGGGCTTGATTCGCTAATTTCTGGCGAAGAGATTTTCAAGGTGTCGACAATATGCAAGACCTTTCCACCCTTAGCCCTGTGTTGACAGACGAAACGGAAACCTTGTCCGAAAACGTCTTTCGGCGCATTCAGGCGGCCATCGTCAAGGGTGAGATCGCCCCCGGCAGCAAGATCTCCGAGCCAGAGCTGGCGCGCACCTATGGTATCAGCCGCGGGCCGCTGCGCGAGGCCATCCACCGCCTGGAGGGCCAGCGCCTGCTGGTGCGCGTACCGCATGTGGGCGCGCGGGTGGTGTCGCTCAACCACGCCGAACTGATCGAGTTGTACGAAATTCGCGAATCGCTGGAAGGCATGGCTTGCCGCCTGGCTGCCGAACGCATGAGCCAGGCCGAAATCGACGAGCTGCGCCGGGTGCTCGACACCCACGAGCGCGATGCCGCGTTCCAGGCGGGCCTGGGTTACTACCAGCAGGAAGGCGACTACGACTTCCATTACCGGATCATTCAGGGTAGCGGCAACCAGACCCTGGTCAAGATGCTCTGCGGCGAGCTGTACCAACTGGTGCGCATGTACCGCATCCAGTTTTCGGCCACGCCCAACCGGCCACGCCAGGCCTTTGCCGAGCATCACCGCATTCTGGATGCCATCGCCGACCGTGACGGTGAACTGGCCGAACTCCTGATGCGCCGCCACATCGGCGCGTCCAAGCGCAATATCGAGCGTCATTATCTGGACGCCCACAACAACAGCCCACGAGGTGAGAAATGACTGTGAAGAGCACCCCAGGTCAGCGTTTCCGCGATGCCGTAGCCGCTGAACACCCGCTGCAGGTGGTTGGCGCCATCAATGCCAACCATGCCTTGCTGGCCAAGCGCGCCGGCTTCAAGGCCATCTACCTGTCCGGTGGCGGCGTGGCCGCAGGCTCCCTGGGCCTGCCGGACCTGGGCATCAGTGGCCTGGACGATGTACTCACCGACGTGCGCCGCATCACCGACGTGTGCGACGTGCCATTGCTGGTGGATGTCGACACCGGCTTTGGTGCTTCGGCCTTCAACGTGGCCCGTACCGTGCGCTCGATGAGCAAGTTCGGCGCTGCTGCCATCCATATCGAGGACCAGGTCGGTGCCAAGCGTTGCGGCCACCGCCCGAACAAGGAAATCGTCACCCAGCAGGAAATGGTCGACCGTATCAAGGCCGCAGTCGATGCCCGTACCGACGACAGCTTCGTGATCATGGCGCGCACCGACGCCCTGGCCGTCGAAGGCCTGAACGCCGCCCTGGACCGTGCCGAGGCCTGCATCGAAGCTGGCGCCGACATGATTTTCCCGGAAGCCATTACCGAACTGCAGATGTACAAAACCTTCGCAGCCCGGGTGAAGGCCCCGATCCTGGCCAACATCACCGAGTTCGGCGCCACGCCGCTGTACACCACCGAAGAGCTGGCCTCGGTCGACGTGTCGCTGGTGCTGTACCCGCTGTCGGCGTTCCGCGCCATGAACAAGGCGGCCGAAAACGTGTACGCCGCGCTGCGCCGCGACGGCACGCAGAAGAACGTGATCGACACCATGCAGACCCGCATGGAGCTCTACGATGCCATTGGTTACCACGCCTTTGAGCAAAGCCTTGATGCGCTGTTTGCGCAGAAGAAAGGGTAAGCGATGGTGCCTGTGCCGGCCTCTTCGCGGCTAAAGCCGCTCCTACAGAGACCCCACGGCGCTCAAGACCTGTGCAGGACCTTGTAGGAGCGGCTTTAGCCGCGAAGAGGCCGGCACAGGCAAACCCGATTAGCCAGAAAGATTCCATAACAAATTCAAGAAAGGAGAAACACCATGGCCGAAGCAAAAGTACTCAGTGGCGCAGGCCTGCGCGGCCAGGTGGCTGGCCAGACGGCACTGTCGACCGTGGGCCAGGCCGGTGCCGGGCTGACCTACCGTGGTTATGACGTGCGCGACCTGGCCGCCGGCGCCGAATTCGAAGAAGTCGCCTACCTGCTGCTGTACGGCGAGCTGCCAACCCAGGCCGAGCTGACCGACTACAAGCACAAGCTGAAGGGGTTGCGCGACCTGCCGCAAGCCCTGAAAGAAGTGCTTGAGCGTATCCCCCGTGATGCCCACCCGATGGACGTGATGCGCACCGGTTGCTCGGTGCTCGGTACCCTGGAGCCCGAACTGACCTTCGAAGCCCAGCGCGACAAGACCGACCGCCTGCTGGCGCTCTTCCCGGCGGTGATGTGCTACTGGTACCGCTTCACCCACCATGGCGTGCGCATCGATTGCACCAGTGATGAAGACACCCTCGGCGGCCACTTCCTGCACCTGCTGCACGGCAAGAAGCCGAGCGAGCTGCACGTCAAGGTCATGAACGTGTCACTGATTCTCTACGCCGAGCACGAGTTCAACGCCTCGACCTTCACCGCCCGCGTGTGTGCCTCGACCTTGTCCGACCTGTATTCCTGCGTTACCGCGGCCATCGGTTCGCTGCGCGGCCCGCTGCACGGCGGCGCCAACGAAGCAGCCATGGAGCTGATCGAGCGCTTCCAGAGCCCGCAGGAGGCCACTGCCGAGCTGCTGCGCATGCTCGAGCGCAAGGACAAGATCATGGGCTTTGGCCATGCCATCTACAAAGAATCCGACCCGCGCAACGAGGTGATCAAGGGCTGGTCGAAGCAGCTGGCCGACGAAGTCGGTGACAAGGTGCTGTACCCCGTTTCCGAAGCCATCGACAAGACCATGTGGGAGCAGAAGCGCCTGTTCCCCAACGCCGATTTCTACCATGCCTCGGCGTACCACTTCATGGGCATTCCGACCAAGCTGTTCACCCCGATCTTCGTCTGCTCGCGCCTGACCGGCTGGGCAGCGCACGTCTTCGAACAGCGCGCCAACAACCGCATCATCCGCCCGAGCGCCGAGTATGTCGGCGTCGAACAGCGCCAGTTCGTGCCAATCGAGCAGCGCTGACTCACTGAACCTGTGGGGGGTAGCCTGTTCTGGCCTCATCGCCGGCAAGCCAGCTCCCACAGGTGTTGCACTGCCCTTGAGGCTTGTACTGCCCTTGTTGGAGCTGGCTTGCCGGCGATGAGGCCGGGCCAGCCAGCACAGGGCAGCAATTAGAAAGCTATCCACGACCGTACCGTGACCGAGCCTGATAACCCTATGAACACTGCATACCGCAAGCACCTGCCAGGCACCGACCTGGACTACTTCGATGCCCGCGCGGCGGTCGAGGCGATCAAGCCCGGCGCCTACGATGGCCTGCCTTACACCTCCCGCGTGCTCGCCGAAAACCTGGTGCGCCGCTGCGACCCGGCTACCCTCGACGCCTCGCTCAGCCAGCTGATCGAGCGCAAGCGCGACCTCGACTTCCCGTGGTTCCCGGCGCGCGTGGTGTGCCACGACATCCTCGGCCAGACGGCCTTGGTCGACCTCGCCGGCCTGCGTGACGCCATTGCCGACAAAGGCGGCGACCCGGCCCAGGTCAACCCGGTGGTGCCGGTACAGCTGATCGTCGACCACTCGCTGGCCGTCGAATGCGGCGGCTTTGACCCGCAAGCCTTCGACAAGAACCGCGCCATCGAAGACCGCCGCAACGAGGACCGCTTCCACTTCATCAACTGGACCAAGAAGGCGTTCAAGAACGTCGATGTGATCCAGCCGGGCAACGGCATCATGCACCAGATCAACCTGGAGAAAATGTCGCCGGTGATCCACAACGACCGTGGCGTGGCCTACCCCGACACCTGCGTCGGCACCGACAGCCACACCCCGCACGTAGACGCGCTGGGCGTGATTGCCATTGGTGTTGGCGGCCTGGAAGCCGAAAACGTGATGCTCGGCCGCGCCTCGTGGATGCGCCTGCCGGAAATCATCGGCGTCGAGCTGACCGGCAAGCTGGCGCCGAACATCACCGCCACCGACCTGGTGCTGGCCCTGACCGAATTCCTGCGCAAGCAGAAAGTGGTGGGTGCTTACCTGGAGTTCCACGGTGAAGGCGCCCGCGCCCTGACCCTGGGCGACCGCGCCACCATCTCCAACATGGCGCCGGAATACGGCGCGACGGCGGCGATGTTCGCTATCGACCAGCAAACCATCGACTACCTGCGCCTGACCGGCCGCGAAGAACAGCAGGTCAAGCTGGTGGAAACCTATGCCAAGGCCACTGGCCTGTGGGCGGACAGCCTGGCTGGCGCGGTCTACGAGCGCACCCTGAGCTTCGACCTGTCGAGCGTGGTGCGCAACATGGCCGGCCCGTCCAACCCGCATGCCCGCGTGGCCACCAGCGACCTGGCAGCCAAGGGCATTGCCGGCAGCTGGGAAGAAGTGCCGGGGCAAATGCCTGATGGTGCGGTGATCATTGCCGCCATCACCAGCTGCACCAACACCAGCAACCCGCGCAACGTGATTGCCGCAGGCCTGATTGCGCGCAATGCCAACAAACTGGGCCTGACCCGCAAGCCGTGGGTCAAGTCGTCGCTGGCACCGGGTTCCAAGGCGGTGCAGCTGTACCTGGAGGAGGCCGGCCTGGAGAAGGAACTGGAGCAGCTCGGCTTTGGCATCGTCGCTTTCGCCTGCACCACCTGCAACGGTATGTCGGGCGCGCTCGACCCGGTGATCCAGCAAGAGATCATCGACCGTGACCTGTACGCCACCGCCGTGCTGTCGGGTAACCGCAACTTCGACGGGCGTATCCACCCTTACGCCAAGCAGGCATTCCTCGCTTCGCCGCCGCTGGTGGTGGCCTACGCGATCGCCGGTACCATCCGCTTTGACATCGAGAAGGATGTGCTGGGCGTGGTCGATGGCAAGGAAATCCGCCTCAAGGACATCTGGCCCAGCGACGAAGAGATCGACGCCGTGGTACGTGCCGCGGTCAAGCCGGAGCAGTTCCGCAAGGTGTACATCCCGATGTTCGCCATCGAGGAAGACCGCGGGCCGAAGGTTGCGCCGCTGTATGAATGGCGCCCGATGAGCACCTATATCCGCCGCCCGCCCTATTGGGAAGGTGCCCTGGCCGGCGAGCGCACCCTGCGTGGCATGCGCCCGCTGGCGGTGCTGCCGGACAATATCACCACTGACCACCTGTCGCCGTCCAACGCCATCATGCTCGACAGCGCCGCCGGCGAATACCTGGCGAAAATGGGCCTGCCGGAAGAGGACTTCAACTCGTACGCCACCCACCGCGGCGACCACCTGACCGCCCAGCGCGCCACCTTTGCCAACCCCAAGCTGTTCAACGAAATGGTGCGCAAGGACGACGGCAGCGTGAGGCAGGGCTCGCTGACGCGGCTAGAGCCGGAAGGCAAGGTCACCCGCATGTGGGAGGCCATCGAGACCTACATGCAGCGCAAGCAGCCGCTGATCATCGTGGCCGGTGCCGACTACGGCCAGGGCTCGTCGCGTGACTGGGCGGCCAAGGGCGTGCGCCTGGCCGGTGTCGAGGCCATCGTCGCCGAAGGCTTCGAGCGCATTCACCGCACCAACCTGGTGGGCATGGGCGTGTTGCCGCTGGAGTTCACGCCGGGCACCGACCGCAAGACCCTGGGCCTGGATGGCAGCGAGACCTATGACGTGCTGGGTGCGCGCACCCCGCGGGCGACCCTGACTCTGGTGGTAACCCGTGCCAACGGCGAGCGCCTGGAAGTGCCGGTGACCTGCCGCCTGGATACTGGCGAGGAAGTGTCGATCTACGAGGCAGGTGGGGTGCTGCAGCGCTTTGCTCAGGACTTCCTCGAAGCAACCGCCTGACCAAAACAACGGGGGCCGCTTTGCGGCCCATCGCCGGCAAGCCAGCTCCCACAGGTACCGCGCTGACCTCAGGACTGTGCGATTCCTGTAGGCACTGGTTGGTTCAGGATTGCGCGGTCCCTGTGGGAGCTGGCTTGCCGGCGATGGGCTGCGCAGCAGCCCCAGAGGCCATATGCATTTCAGACAGGACAGCACACCAATGGCACACGCACCTCAAATCAAGATCCCCGCCACCTACATCCGTGGCGGTACCAGCAAAGGCGTGTTCTTCCGCCTGCAAGACCTGCCCGAGCAGGCACAAATCCCAGGCCCCGCCCGCGACGCGTTGCTGCTGCGGGTCATCGGCAGCCCCGACCCCTACGGCAAGCAGATCGACGGCATGGGCGGCGCCACCTCCAGCACCAGCAAGACCGTGATCCTGTCGCAAAGCATCAAGCCCGAACACGATGTCGACTACCTGTTCGGCCAGGTCAGCATCGACAAGGCCTTCGTCGACTGGAGCGGCAACTGCGGCAACCTGTCGGCTGCCGTAGGTTCCTTCGCCATCAGCAGCGGCTTGGTCGACCCGGCGCGCATTCCGCGCAACGGTGTTGCCACCGTGCGCATCTGGCAGGCCAACATTGGCAAGACCATCATCGCCCATGTGCCAATCACTGAGGGCGAAGTGCAGGAGACCGGCGATTTCGAACTGGACGGGGTAACCTTCCCGGCGGCCGAAGTGCAATTGGAGTTCCTTGACCCGGCCGCTGACGAAGAGGGCGACGGCGGTGCAATGTTCCCCACCGGCAAGCTGGTCGATGACCTGGAGGTGCCGGGTGTCGGCACCTTCAAGGCGACCTTGATCAATGCCGGCATCCCGACCATTTTCGTCAACGCTGCCGATATCGGTTACACCGGCACGGAACTGCAGGATGCCATCAATGGCGACCGGCAGGCGCTGCTGCGCTTTGAGACCATTCGTGCCTACGGCGCTGTGCGCATGGGACTGATCGACAACGTCGACCAGGCTGCCGGGCGTCAGCACACGCCGAAAGTGGCCTTCGTTGCGCCGCCGAGCACCTACACTGCGTCCAGTGGCAAGGCGGTGCAGGCGGGTGATATCGACCTGCTGGTGCGCGCCTTGTCGATGGGCAAGCTGCACCATGCCATGATGGGCACGGCGGCGGTGGCGATCGGCACCGCCGCGGCCATTCCAGGCACGCTGGTCAACCTCGCCGCGGGCGGGGGCGAGCGCAGCGCCGTGCGTTTCGGCCACCCCTCGGGCACCCTGAGGGTAGGGGCCGAGGCACGCCAGGTGAATGGCCAGTGGACGGTGACCAAGGCAATCATGAGCCGCAGTGCTCGCGTGCTGATGGAAGGCTGGGTTCGCGTGCCTGGCGATAGCTTCTAACGCACCACTGGCGCTCGGCTTCAAGCGGGGCCGCTGTGCGGCCCATCGCCGGCAAGCCAGCTCCCACAGGTACTGCACAAGCTCCAAGGGTTGCGCGATGCCTGTGGGAGCTGGCTTGCCGGCGATGGGCTGCACAGCAGCCCCAGCACTTTTGAAGGGAGCTGGATATGAGCGCCAACGTGGACCTCAACAACCGCCCGGACTACGACCGGGTGCTGCAAACCCTCGCTGACTACGCCCTCGACTACCAGGTCGAATCCGCCGAAGCCCTGGACACCGCGCGCAACTGCCTGATGGACACCCTCGGCTGCGGCCTGCTGGCCTTGCGCTTCCCGGAATGCACCAAACTGCTCGGCCCCCTGGTCGAAGGCACCGTCGTACCCAATGGCGCCCGCGTCCCCGGTACCGCCTACCGCCTGGACCCGGTCAAGGCCGCCTGGGACATTGGTTGCACCGTGCGCTGGCTGGACTACAACGACACCTGGTTGGCCGCCGAATGGGCGCACCCTTCGGACAACCTCGGCGGCATCCTGGCCGTTGCCGATCACCTGTCGCAAAAGCGCGTAGCGGCTGGCGAACAACCGCTGCTGATGCGCGATGTACTCGCTGCCATGGTCATGGCTCATGAGGTCCAGGGTGTGCTGGCGCTGGAAAACGCCTTCAACCGCGTCGGCCTCGACCACGTGATTCTGGTCAAGGTGGCTTCGACGGCGGTATGCGCCAGGCTGATGGGCGCCAACCGTGAGCAGATGCTGTCTGCGTTGTCGCATGCCTTCGTCGATGGCCAGGCGCTGCGCACTTATCGCCATGCGCCCAATGCCGGTTCGCGCAAGTCCTGGGCCGCCGGCGACGCCTCCAGCCGTGGTGTGCGCCTGGCCGATATCGCCCTGCGCGGCGAGATGGGCGTGCCGGGTGTGCTCACGGCGCCGCAGTGGGGCTTCTATGACGTGTTGTTCAGCCACACCAACAAGGACCTGGCGCTGAAGCCTGTCGGGCAGCAGGAGCTGCGTGTGCCGCAAGCCTTGGGCAGCTATGTGATGGAAAATGTGTTGTTCAAGGTCAGTTTTCCCGCCGAGTTCCACGCCCAGACCGCTTGCGAGGCGGCAGTAACCCTGCACCCGAAAGTGCGTAACCGCTTGCATGAAGTCGACCGTATCGTCATCACCACCCAGGAGTCGGCGATTCGCATCATCTCCAAGAGTGGTGCGTTGGCCAACGCCGCCGATCGCGATCATTGCCTGCAGTACATGGTGGCCGTGCCGCTGATTTTCGGCCATTTGCAGGCCGAGCATTATGAAGATGCCTTCCATGCCAACCACCCGAGCATCGATCGCCTGCGCGAGAAGATGGAAGTGGTGGAAGATCCGCGTTTCAGCCGAGAGTATCTGGAGCCGGACAAGCGCTCGATCGCCAATGCCATACAGGTGTTTTTCAAGGACGGCAGCAGTACCGAGCAAGTGGTGGTGGAATACCCGATCGGGCATCGGCGGCGGCGGGAGGAGGGCATTCCGTTGCTGGAGGCCAAGTTCAGGGCCAACCTGGCGACGCGTTTTGCGCGGCAGCGCTGTGGGGAAATTCTGGATGTGTGCAAGAACCAGCAGAAGCTGGAGGGCATGGCAGTGCACAGGTTTGTGGATTTGTTCGTGATTTGAGGTTGCCTGTGGCGGCCTCTTCGCGGCTAAAGCCGCTCCTACACGGTCCTGCACAGGTCTTGAGAGCGGCGGGGTCTGTGTAGGAGCGGCTTTAGCCGCGAAGAGGCCCGCACAGGAGACACAAAAAAACCCCGACATCGCTGCCGGGGCTTTTTCTTGTAGCTTGCAGCTTACAACTTGCTGCTCAGCTTACGCCTGAACCACCGGGATCTTGGCGTTGGCCGCAGCTTCGCGGAACTCGGCGATCTGGTCGAAGCTCAGGTAGCGGTAAACGTCGGCGGCCATGCTGTCGATGTCTTTCGCGTACTGCATGTACTCTTCGACAGTCGGCAGCTTGCCGATGATCGACGCGACAGCAGCCAGCTCGGCCGATGCCAGGTACACGTTGGTGGCGTCGCCCAGACGGTTCGGGAAGTTACGGGTCGAAGTGGAAACCACGGTCGAACCGGTCTGCACACGTGCCTGGTTACCCATGCACAGCGAGCAGCCTGGCATTTCCATGCGCGCACCGGCCTTGCCGTAGATGCCGTAGTAGCCTTCTTCGGTCAGCTGGTGAGCGTCCATCTTGGTTGGCGGGGCCAGCCACAGACGGGTCGGGATACCACCCTTGACCTTGTCCAGCAGCTTGCCGGCAGCGCGGAAGTGACCGATGTTGGTCATGCACGAACCGATGAACACTTCGTCGATCTTCTCGCCCTGTACCGAGGACAGCAGGCGGGCATCGTCCGGGTCGTTCGGCGCGCAGAGCACAGGCTCTTTGACGTCGGCCAGGTCGATTTCGATGATTTCGGCGTATTCGGCATCGGCGTCGGCCGACAGCAGCTCAGGCTTGGCCAGCCAGGCTTCCATGGCCTGGGCGCGGCGCTCCAGGGTGCGTGGGTCGCCGTAGCCTTCGCCGATCATCCAGCGCAGCAGGGTGATGTTGGACTGCAGGTACTCGGCGATGGCCTTCTCTGGCAGCTTGATGGTGCAACCGGCAGCGGAACGCTCGGCCGAGGCGTCGGACAGCTCGAAGGCTTGCTCGACGGTCAGTTCGTCCAGGCCTTCGATTTCCAGGATGCGGCCGGAGAAGGCGTTTTTCTTGCCTTTCTTCTCGACGGTCAGCAGGCCCTTCTGGATGGCGTAGTAAGGGATGGCATGTACCAGGTCACGCAGGGTGATGCCTGGTTGCAGTTTGCCCTTGAAGCGCACCAGGATCGACTCTGGCATGTCCAGCGGCATGACGCCGGTGGCTGCGGCGAAGGCTACCAGGCCGGAACCGGCCGGGAACGAGATGCCGATCGGGAAGCGGGTGTGCGAGTCGCCACCGGTACCGACGGTGTCAGGCATCAGCATGCGGTTCAGCCAGCTGTGGATGATGCCGTCGCCCGGGCGCAGCGACACGCCGCCACGGGTGCGGATGAAATCTGGCAGGGTGTGGTGGGTGGTGACGTCGATCGGCTTCGGATAGGCCGCGGTGTGGCAGAACGACTGCATCACCAGGTCAGCGGAGAAGCCCAGGCACGCCAGGTCTTTCAGCTCGTCGCGGGTCATCGGGCCAGTGGTGTCCTGGGAACCGACGGTGGTCATCTTCGGCTCGCAGTAGGCGCCTGGGCGTACGCCCTGGCCTTCTGGCAGGCCGCAGGCACGACCGACCATTTTCTGCGCCAGGGTGAAGCCCTTGCCGGTGTCGGCAGGCTGCTCTGGCTTCTTGAACAGGTCGGAAGCGCCCAGGCCCAGTTCGGCACGGGCCTTTTCGGTCAGGCCGCGGCCGACGATCAGCGGGATACGGCCGCCAGCGCGGACTTCGTCCAGCAGTACTTCGGTTTTCAGCGTGAACTCGGTAACCAGCTCGTCGCTGTCGTGACGGCGTACTTCACCTTTGAACGGGTACACGTCGATGACGTCGCCCATGGCCAGGTTGGTGCAGTCGAATTCGATCGGCAGGGCGCCGGCGTCTTCCATGGTGTTGTAGAAGATCGGGGCGATCTTGGTACCGAAGCAGAAACCACCGGCGCGCTTGTTCGGCACGTACGGGATGTCGTCGCCGAAGAACCACAGCACCGAGTTGGTAGCGGATTTACGCGACGAACCGGTACCGACCACGTCACCGACGTAGGCAACCGGGAAGCCCTTGGCCTTGACCGCTTCGATCTGGGCCAGCGGGCCGACCGAACCTGGCTGCGACGGCTCGATGCCGTCACGGGCCATTTTCAGCATGGCCAGGGCGTGCAGCGGGATGTCAGGGCGCGACCAGGCGTCCGGGGCAGGCGACAGGTCGTCGGTGTTGGTTTCGCCAGGTACCTTGAACACGGTCAGGGTGTACTTGTCGGCGATGGCCGGGCGCGAGGTGAACCACTCGCCGGCAGCCCAGGATTCCAGAACAGCCTTGGCGTGTGCATTGCCGGCCTTGGCTTTTTCGGCCACGTCGTGGAAGGCATCGAACATCAGCAGGGTGTGCTTGAGCTGTTCGGCCGCGACGGCGCCCAGTTCGGCGTCATCCAGCAGCGTAACCAGCGTTTCGATGTTGTAGCCGCCCTGCATGGTGCCCAGCAGCTCGGCAGCGTGCTTGCGGTCGATCAGTGGCGATTTGGCTTCGCCCTTGGCGACGGCAGAGAGGAAAGCAGCCTTGACGTAGGCAGCTTCGTCGACCCCTGGTGGTACGCGGTTGGTGATCAGGTCTACGAGGAAGGCTTCTTCGCCGGCCGGCGGGTTTTTCAGCAGCTCGACCAGGCCTGCAGTTTGTTCGGCGTTCAGCGGCTGGGGCACGATACCCAGGGCGGCACGCTCTTCGATGTGTTTGCGGTAGGCTTCAAGCACAGTTATTTCCCTCATCAGTGGTCCCTAAAGGGGGTCCGGGACGCTTATCCAGCATTCGATGCACCCATGCGCTGCCACGGCTTTGTGGGCCGCCCAGCCAGAGTCGCAAAGAATCCTTACAGAAGCTGCTTTCAAAGTTTTACGCCTGCAGAACGGGGAGCTGATGAGGGCTGGCGCGGGCATGCGAGGGGTGCATGGCCCGGGCCAACGCCGTTCTACCGGATTAACTGTGCTCGTGACGCTTTGAAAACAGCTTCCAACGGACATTGTTGCCTTTGAAAAGGCGGGATGATTCTACGGCAAAAAACGGCCGAAGGTAAGGCGCAGAACATGACTTTAACGGGTGACCCTGGTTAGACAAAGGGCTAACATGGGCCGGTGTTCCACCGCCAAGCCGTTGTTTTTCATGTCCAACAAGTCCATCAAGACCCCTTGCGTCGGCCTGTGCTCCACGGTGTACGGAGACACGGTGTGCCGTGGCTGCAAGCGTTTTCACCACGAAGTCATCAACTGGAACGGCTACGACGACGACCAGAAGCGCGCCGTGTGGCTGCGCCTAGAGCAATTGCTGGTGCAGGTGATGATGGCCAAGCTTGAGGTGTTCGACAAAAGCCTGCTGCGCCAGCAACTGGAGCAGCGCTCCATCCGCTTTGTCGAGCAGCAGTCGGAGTATTGCTGGGCCTACCAGCTGATTGCCCGCGGGGCGCGGATGATCCGTGACCTGGAGGCCTACGGCATGGTGCTGCTGCCGGAGTTTCGCGATTGGGAGCTGCCGCAGCTGCGCGATGCCATCGACCGTGAATTCTTCCTGTTGTCCGAGGCGCACTACCAGCGTTATATCGCCCCGGCATTTCTCAAGGCTGCACTGCCTTAGCGCCTCGTTCCATCTGAAATACCCCGCAGCGGCATGACAAGCTCGCCCTTCATTCTTGCGAGGGCTCGTTCATGCCGATCTATTATCGTTTTGTGCCTAAGACTTCCTTCATTGCCAAAGTCTGGTGGCAGTTGGATGACACCCGTGTCGAGCCCGGTAAGTGGGATCAGAACGCGCCAGGGATTGTTCCCGTGTGGATGCGCTTCGACGGTAACGACGGCATGGACACTTACATGCGTAGCGAGCCGCTCGATCAGTCTCAGAATGGCAAGGGTGTGCTTGCCGACAGGTTCTGGTTCGGGGTTTATGAGGGGCATTTCCTGGGCGGTGGCTATTACTACCAAGTCAGGCCCGCCGTGCTGCGCCCGAGTATGCCCCCCAGAATCATGAAGTATGTGATGGAGGCCGACCTGTCAGGCTACATGGCCATGTACATCAGCCTGTTCGATTCGCCCGAAAGTACAATTATTGCGGCCAACGACCTCTGGCGCCTGGAGGGCTTGGCGCCAACGCGGCTGACGGTGGGGGCGCTGCACCACAATCTGACGCTTGCGACCTACGACGATTTTGCCGTCAAACGCTACAAGCAGTTCGGCAAGCCGTACCTGAACAGCAAGGCCACCGGGCAGCGTGGGCGGGTGACGCTGGAGATTCAGGAGTACCCTTTCCAGTGATGCTCGCCCCGCCGCGTGCGTGCCTCAGTCGCCCGTGTATTCACACCCACTGGTGCAGGTTTCGTGGATACGTACTTTCGACAGCTCCGGCATCAGCGGCTTGACCTGCTCCCAGATCCACTTGGCGATCACTTCGCTGGTGGGGTTTTCCAAGCCCGGGATGTCGTTCAGGTAATTGTGGTCCAGTTGCTCGTAGATCGGCTTGAAGATTGCCTTTACCTCGGCAAAGTCACGAATCCAGCCTGTGTGGGGGTCAAGCGGGCCGGTCAAGTGCAGCCCGACCTTGAACGAGTGGCCGTGCAGGCGGCCGCATTTGTGCCCGGCAGGCACGTGGGGCAGGCGGTGGGCCGATTCGAAAGTGAATTCCTTGAAGATTTCCACGCTGTCATAACTCTGTGTGAATCAATAATGCGCGCAGTTTACCAGTTTGCCTGGATATCTTCAGCGCCTATCAGATCGAGCGCCGCCCGCGCGGCGCTTCGCGGCACAAGGCCGCTCCCACATCTGTTTCGGGCCAGTCTCTCCTGTGAGGTCACCTCTGCCTGCCTTGTTTGTTCCCGCCGATATCGGCTGCGCTGCTGTCGTCATCAATCTCCAGCCATGCACCCAGGGTGCGAGTGCGCAGGTGGCAGGAGTAACTGGCCCGAAACAAATGTGGGAGCGGCCTTGTGCCGCGAAGCGCCGCGCGGGCGGCGCTCGATCTGACAGGCAACCAAAATCCCAAGGCAAGCACCCGTCAGCGCCATGCGCCTAGCCGCTCATCGCCCCATTGCAAACCGGCTGCGCTATCATGCCGCCAGCTGTTTTCAGGTTGAATTAAGGACCGCGGGTTAATCTTAACCCCGTAGACAACTTGCACAGTTCTCAGGAGAGAAGAACGATGAAAACCTTGACTGCCCTGTTCACCGCCGCCGCCCTTGCCCTCGGTGCCAATGCCGCCTTCGCCAAGGACGTGCAGCCCGATGAAGTGGTCAAACTGGTCAATGCCAAGACCATCAAGTCGCTGGACGAACTCAAGGCCACCGCCGTGGCCAAGCACCCGGGTGCCACCGTCACCGATTCCGAGCTGGAAGACGAGTACGGCCGCTACATCTACAAGGTCGAGCTGCGCGACACGCAGAACGTCGAATGGGACGTGGCGCTGGACGCCAAGACCGGTGAAGTACTGAAGGACGAGCGGGACAACTGATGATCCACTTACCGCGGCCAGCGCGTTACCTCGCGCTGGCGCTGCTGGCCGTGTGTTCCCTGGCCTCTGCCCGCGACCTCGACCAGGACGAAGCCCTGAAGCTACGGCAGAAGGGCGTTATCCTGCCACTCGAACAATTGCTGGAAACCGCCCTGGGGCGTTACCCCGGGGCGCGTTTGCTGGAAGCCGAACTGGAAGAGGACGACGATCGCTACGAATATGAAGTCGAGTTGCTGACGGCTGAAGGTGTGGTGCGCGAAATCAAGCTCGACGCCAGCACCGGCGCACTGCTCAAAGACGAGGAAGACGACTGAATGCGCCTGTTGCTTGTCGAGGACAACGTACCGCTGGCCGATGAACTGATCGCCGGCCTGCAACGCCAGGGCTATGCCGTGGACTGGCTGGCCGACGGCCGTGACGCGGTGTACCAGGGCCAGAGCGAACCTTACGACCTGATCATTCTCGACCTCGGCCTGCCGGGCTTGCCGGGCCTGGAGGTGTTGGCGCAGTGGCGTGCCGGTGGCCTGGCCACGCCTGTGCTGATCCTGACCGCCCGCGGCTCGTGGGCCGAGCGTATCGAGGGGCTGAAGGCCGGGGCCGATGACTACCTGAGCAAGCCCTTTCACCCCGAAGAGCTGCAACTGCGCATCCAGGCCCTGTTGCGCCGTGCCCGTGGCCTGGCCAACCAGCCGAAGCTGGAAGCGGCCGGCCTGCACCTGGACGAAAGCCGCCAGTGCGTCAGCCGTGATGGCGTGGATATCCAGCTGACCGCCGCCGAATTCCGCCTGCTGCGCTACTTCATGCTGCACCCGCAGCAGATCCTGTCCAAGAGCCACTTGGCCGAACACCTCTACGACGGCGAGACCGAGCGTGATTCCAACGTACTGGAAGTGCACGTCAACCACCTGCGCCGCAAGCTTGGCCGCAGTGTCATCGAAACCCGCCGCGGCCAAGGCTACATCTACGCCGGGAGCGGCGAGTGAAATCGATCCAGGCGCGTCTGAGCCTGGGCCTGGTTGCCGTGCTGGTGGTGGTCGGCGTGGTGCTGGCGCAGCTGACCTTATGGCTGTTCGAAGCCGGCCTGCAGCGCTACCTGGAGAACGGCCTGCGCAAGGAAAGCGAAAACCTGCTGGTGGCCCTGGTGCGCGGGCCGTCCGGTTTGCAGCTGGACGAGCGGCGGATTTCGGCGGCCTATCAGCGGCCGTTCTCGGGTTACTACTTCCGCATCGATTTCGACAATGGCGCCCTTCAGCAGAATACATGGCGCTCACGCTCGTTGTGGGACCTGGATATGCCCAAGCCCGCCGCACCGGGCCTTTCCGACAGCCATGAACTTGGCCCTGAAGGCCAGCAGCTGCTGGCCTTGCGCGCCGACTACCGGCGCTTGGGCCAGGACATTTCGATCAGCGTGGCGCAGGACTACTCACCGGTACGTGAAGGTTTCCGCCGCCTGCAACAGATCGGCCTGGGCATGGGCCTGATCGCGTTGATCCTGGTGCTGGTGTTACAGCGC
Organism: Pseudomonas sp. NPDC089407; assembly: GCF_044900445.1. Taxonomy (NCBI): domain Bacteria; kingdom Pseudomonadati; phylum Pseudomonadota; class Gammaproteobacteria; order Pseudomonadales; family Pseudomonadaceae; genus Pseudomonas; species Pseudomonas sp. NPDC089407. Next base: position 44,437 of record NZ_JBJDNB010000016.1, on the reverse strand, counting down.
ATTACCGTAACCCGCTCGCTACGGCCCCTGGAACGGGCCCGCCAGCAGATTGCCCAGCTGCAGCAGGGCCAGCGTTCGCAACTGGATGCCGAAGTGCCCAGCGAACTGGCGCCGCTGGTGGGGCAGATCAACCATTTGCTCAGCCACACCGAAGACAGCCTGCGCCGTTCGCGCAATGCCTTGGGCAACCTCGGCCATGCGCTGAAGACACCGCTGGCGGTGCTGCTGAGCCTGGCGTCCAGCGAGCGCCTGAAGGATTTACCCGAGGTGCGTGCGCAGATGCGTGAGCAGCTGGAGCAGATTCAGCAGCGCCTGGCGCGTGAGTTGAACCGTGCGCGCCTGGCAGGTGATGCGCTGCCGGGGGCGCAGTTCGATTGTGATGCCGAGTTGCCGGGGTTGCTCGGGACCTTGGGCATGATCCACGGCGAGGGGCTGCTGCTGGCCAGTGATGTGACACCGGGGTTGCTGTTGCCGTGGGACCGGGAGGACGTGCTGGAGCTGCTGGGCAACCTGCTGGACAACGCCTGCAAATGGGCGGACAGCGAGGTGCGCCTGGGTATTGCATCGGATACCGAGGGTTATCGGCTGTGGGTCGATGACGATGGGCCGGGTGTTCCCGAAGGGCAGCGGCAGCAGGTGCTGGAGCGCGGTTCGCGGCTGGATGAGCAGGTTGACGGGCATGGCCTGGGGCTAGGGATTGTGCGCGATATCGTTGAGGCCTGGGGAGGGCGGTTGGCGCTGTCGGAAAGCCCTCAAGGCGGGCTGCGGGTTTTAATCGAGCTACCGCGCAAGGCTCGATAGAGCCGGGGCCGCTTTGCGGCCCATCGCAGGCAAGCCAGCTCCCACAGGGATTGCGCCGCTCTTGAGCCCTTTACAGAACCTGGGGGAGCTGGCTTGCCTGCGATGGGCTGCAGAGCAGCCCCTATGCCAACTCCCAAACATGAGCCCAGCTCCCACAGGGATTGCGCCGCTGTTGAGCCCTGTACAGAACCTGTGGGAGCTGGCTTGCCTGCGATGGGCTGCGCAGCAGCCCCAATGCCAACTTACAGGCGTGAGCCCATGCCCGTATCACCACTGCAAAAAAATTGCAGTACAGGCGCATTTTTTTGAATTAGCCCAATCCCGCCCCGCCCGGCAAAATCCGCCCACGAAACCCTGCGGTTTCCATCTCTCCATGGACGGAGCCCCCTTGTGATATTGCATGCGCAATACGAGGCCCAGGTCAGCTCGGCTGGGCTTTCTTTTTAAACAGAAAAAACAAAGATCCCGATTACTTAAATGTCTGCCTCGCGTTCCGAAAGTCGTCTGCAGCGGCTGTTGCCGGCGCCCCTGAATATTCCCCCAAAAGAATGGTTGCGTGCCGGTATCGGCGCGTTGCTTGGCCTGTTCCTCGCCGGCTGGTTGACCAGCATGGCCTATGGCCCCGGCATTGCCCTGCACCTGCTTGGCCCGCTGGCTGCCTCGGCCGTGCTGGTATTCGCCGTGCACTCCGGCCCGCTGGCGCAACCCTGGCCGGTGCTGGGCAGCTATGCGCTGGCCGGTGCAGTCGGCCTGGCCATGCGTCAGGGCTTCGGCCCCGAACTGTGGGTAGCCGCTGCCGCATTGTGCATCTCGATTCTGGTGATGTGCCTGCTGCGCTGCCTGCACCCGCCCGGTGGCGGGGTGGCGGTGAGTGCGGTGCTGGCCGACTCGGGGCTGACTGCCATGGGTGACCACCTGCTGGAACCGGTGCTGCTCAATGCGCTGATCCTGGTAACGGTGGCAATCCTCTATAACCGCCTGACCGGCGTGCGCTACCCGAAAGGCGCGGTACCGCGCATAGACCTGCACCACACCCATGACCCGCTACCCAGCGAGCGCGTGGGCATCCGCAGTGAAGACCTTGACCAGGCCCTGGAAGAGCTGGGCGAGTTCGTCGACGTCACCCGGGACGAGCTGGAGCGCATCATCCTCGCCACCGAGCAGCACGCCTTGCAGCGCAGCCTGGGCGGTATTACCGCCGCGTCGGTAATGTCACGCGATGTGCAATTCGCCAGCCCCGACACTACCTTGGAGCAGGCCTGGAAAATGCTCGCCAGTCACCACCTGAAAACCTTGCCGGTGCTGCAGCAGGGCAAACTGGTAGGCATCGTCAGCCTCAGCGACCTGGTCGGCCCGGCCATGCAGCGTGGCCGTTTCAGCTGGCGCGGGTTGTTCGGCCGCAAGGTGGTGCGCATGGAGCAGGTGATGAGCCGGCGGGTGGTCAGCGTCAGCAGCCAGCACCCACTCGAGCGCCTGCTGCCATTGCTGTGCGAACAAGGCCTGCATTGCCTGCCAGTGCTCGACGCCGACAAGCTGGTGGGGGTGATCACCCAGACCGACCTGATCGCCGGCCTCAAGCGTCAACTGCTCAGCAAGGCCGAGGCTTCAGATAACCGGGTCCCAGCGTTGTGACCAGTCACTGGCGCCAGCGGCCACCAGCCGGCGCAGGATGCTGAAAGCCTGCTGCAACGCTTCGCTGTCGCGCTTGCGCGGGTACACCAGGAACGTCGGGTAGGTGAACTCCGGCGCCTGCGGTACCCGCTCGAAGACCCCGCTGTCGAGGTAGGCCTGCACCACCCGCGTGCGGAAGTAGCCACTGCCGCCCTGATCGAGAATGAACTGCAGGGCCAGCGGCCCGAGGTTGAAGCTCAGTGCCGGGCGCGCGCAGTCGGGCAGGGCGGCATCGTGCTGGCGGCGGAAGGCATCGCCCCAGTCGATGTAGATATACGGCTCGGGCTGGTCGACCCGACGCACGCGGATCAGCTTTTCTTCCATCAACTGCTCGACTTGCAAGCCAGGGCCGTAGGTCGGTTGGTACACCAGCGCGGCGTCCAGCAGGCCCATCTCGACCTTGCGCAGCAGCGATTCGCCGTCACTGACCTCACTGCGGATCGCGTGGCTGGGCAGCTCACGGTGCAAGGCGCTGACCCAGTCGAGCATCATCGGGTTGCCCAGGCTCACCTCTCCGCCCACATGCAGCACCTGCTGGCAGCCTTGCGGCAAGGGCAGGTCGCGGCGTGCCGCTTCCCAGGTTTGCACCAGCTGGTTGGCATAACTGACGAACGCCTCACCGTCACTGGTCAGGCTGGCACCGTTGCGGCTGCGCACGAACAACTGGCAGCCCAGTTGCTGCTCCAGGCGCTGTACCCGGGCGGTGATCGCGGTCTGTGACACGAACAGGCGTTCGGCGGCGGCGACCAGGCTGCCGCAACGCACGATTTCCAGGAAGGTACGGGCCTGATCGATGTCCATGGGTTGCTCGGTGGCTGAAGGGGTGGCCTATTCTAGAGGCTTTGCACCGTTATGGGGCGCTTTTGCGTTGTCTGCAAATTTGCAGGTCGGTTGTGACTTTAGTCCCCTGGCGGTGCGGGTGCAGCGGTCCATACTCAAGGTTCGCCCTTCAATAACAACAAGTACCGGGTTCCCATCGATATGAGCTACCAGCACAGCTACGCCCACTCCATTTCCGACCCAGCTGCTTTCTGGGCGGAGCAGGCCTCACGCCTGGCCTGGCACCGCAAGCCTGCCATAACCCTGCAAACCAACGCCGACGGCACCCACCGCTGGTTCGCCGACGGCCGCCTGAACAGCTGCTACCTGGCCCTCGATCACCAGATCGAGCAGGGCCGCGGCGAGCAGCTGGCGCTGATCTACGATTCGCCGGTGACCGGTGTGCAGCAAACCTACACCTACCACCAGCTGCGCGACGAGGTGGCGCGCCTGGCCGGCTTGCTGCGCCAGTTGGGGGTAAACAAGGGCGACGGGGTCATCATCTACATGCCCATGGTCCCGCAGGCCGCCATGGCCATGCTGGCCTGTGCGCGGATTGGCGCGGTGCACTCGGTGGTGTTTGGTGGTTTTGCCGCCAACGAACTGGCCCTGCGCATCGACGATGCCCGGCCGACGCTGCTGCTGACGGCATCATGCGGGCTGGAATTCGACCGGGTGATCGAATACAAGCCGCTGGTTGATCGCGCCCTGCAACTGGCCCGGCACCAACCGCGCAATGTGCTGGTGCTGCAACGGCCGCAGGCCCAGGCTGAACTGCAGCCAGGCCGTGACCTGGACTGGCAGGCGGCATTGCACGGCGCCGAGCCGGTGGCCCCGGTCGAGCTGGATGCCGGCGACCCGCTGTACATCATTTAGGGGTACCTGGTAACTGTTATCAATTAAATAATTCCACAATTTCAGGTGCTTACAGCTCCTAACACTTTTTTCAGATTCGCTCCTGTTCGACGAACGGTCGTCGCCGGAGAGCAGTCGTTAGGAAGCCAATTCACCGCATCCGATGCATCGTTGTTCCCACCACCCTCGCCATCAGCAAGCTTAAGGTCGTTACCTAAATCCCGGCTTGGTTTCGGTGATCGCTAATCCTTCAGGGATAGCATGGCGAGTTAGTTGACGATTTCCGGGGGGAGTGCGGGTGAGGAGCTAGCAGTCGAGGGGATAGGCATAGATGGTCTGACGGAACACCGGATGAGCCCCTTCAAGCCCCTGTATCACTACAAGCCCAGATCCCTCCCGAAGATAATCTCTGCCAACTGTGGAGGGGCGGTTCCGTCATCAATCCACCATTGAAGCGCAGCCAAAAGAAAAGCATCCCATACCGGTTCAGAGATCCGAACCATTCTGCGCAAATTCCAATTCCCGAATACTGTAGTACCGCGCTTGAGTGAACGTCGCAGCGAACGCATGATAAGACGTTCTATTACTGTGCGCCCTTGATGATCGGATAGTTGGATTGATGGGGTTGAACCATAAATATAATCCGGCGCAGATGTGCAATTTTTGATTGCATCACAGATGACGACTGGGGTCTTCAGGGATACAGCCGCATGAAGAATTGACCTAGTGGCATGCAGATCGAACCGGAGCGACGGATCTATTAGATGTTTTACGATTGGAGAGGGCTTTGCGTAATAGGAGGCCATTTGAGCGTTGATGCAATGCGAAAAGATACGATGCACCGTCCATGTGTGCACGGGCGGTACTCCCGGATTCAAGCATGCGCCTATGATTTGTTGTGCTTGGGTAAGAGTTTTTCTGGTTGACATGATCAGCTCTTCTCGGTGTTCGAAAAATTGCGAATACCAAAATGGTACGAGACGGTTAAAGACGATCCACTGCCTATAAGTGCTAATGCTCAGCAATTTCGGCTGTCCCGAAGCATCGAGGGGCTGCAGCCTGAAAGATCCCGAGCCAGCATCGATTCGCTGAATTTATGGTGTCCTAGATTTCCAGGAATCCATTGCGAACAAAGAATTTTGAAATCAAATCCCTGATGACCTCACGATTCTCAAACGCCTGCTCGATTGAGTACCCCGCCTTCAGTACCTGATCAACTGCCTGATATTCCACCTGCCTTACGAAGGCCTTAGTTCTTTCCTTGTCAAGACGCAGTTCCGGTAGTGGCTTTCCAGGATTCTCGTACGCGAGCCCTTGCATAATGCCGCAAATGCAACCGCCAAATCCTTCGGCGTAAACGTGGGTTATGGTTTTCAGATGCTTCGCTAGCAGTTCGCTGAAGTAGTTAATATCGGGCTCGCCGAGCATGGCCCGGAGGTTCCCAAAATCGACATTGATGCCAATGTTGGGATCTTGGCACTCAAACATTGACTGGTATTCTTCAATCGTCCGTTTGCAGGGTGAAAGCGCAACGTATGCTTCTTTGCAATGTGCTACCGGCTCATCACAGAGTTGATCGGCGGCCTTACTCGCCTCGTCAACGGATGGGAAAAGAGCCGCAATGATCGGTCGCACGAAATGCCAGGCCTCGTTGTCATCCACATTCATCTCGACGCTCAAGAACCCCCGGAAAGCCTTCAGATCTTTCCAGCTCGTGAAGGCTGTGATGGGCTCTTTGGTGATCGAGAGGAAGGCATTGAAGGCGTACAGGCTTCCCCATATACCCACCTGGTCACAGGCGGCATCGACCTTATGCTTGATGGTCTCTTCATTCAGCACGCCTAAGCGACGAAGAGTGCCCCTGTCATGAAGCTTGATTTGCGTGAGAGTGATCATTCTGTGTGATACCTCGTGTTCACGTTGAGGTGGGCTAGATGTCCGTGGATGAACTCAGGGTAGCATGGGTTTTTGATTGTGCTTCCTGCGCGAAAGTTAAGGTTGGAGGTGCGGGTTTCAATATATTAGTAAATCGTCGATCGTAACTTTGGCTCGTTGGGTGTTTCTGTGTGGTATTGAGAAAAGATATAGCTGTATTAGCAAATTTATTTGTGGGGGTAGATGCCTATGTGGCGAATGGCAAGGTGCCAGTAGGGGGTGCCCTGCTTGGCGAGCTTATTAGGCTATCAAATTGCCGTTGACAGCTTTGGGGCGTAACTCCAGTTTTCCAGCAGGCGGGTCGAATTTCAAAGGAGAGATTATGTTGGCAGGAGTTGCGGCGGAGAAAATATTTTGTGCCAACTTGCCGCTCGGAAGGCGCTTGCTGAATCCTTGCAAGCGCCATCCTCGCCTTCCATTTTGAGCGCTCAAAAGGCCGTCTCTCTGACTGTTGCTGAATTCGAGAGCCAGCATCTCACCAACTGCCGAAGCCGATGACTGTCGAGAGTCGATAGTGAATGCGCTATGAAATATTAAGGACTACTAGGTCAGCTGGGTTATACAGCACCAAAGACCGCTTCATGGCTAGCTGCGATGGAATGATCTCGCGAGCGAAAATGATCGATAACTGCCTGAAGTCGAACATTAGGCGAGGGTCGTGGGTTTTGCGAAACGCTCCTACTATCGAGTGCACCGATCCCGGGTCTTTAAGACTTGAAATCCATGCCGGATCTAATGCGTTAAACATTTGGCTAGCTGAGCAGTATGCTTTGGAGTACGAATCGCCCTGGTAACCAAATTCGATGTATATGGCGTCGGGGATCCACTCCTGGAATACCCTGTCAACCTTATAGCCTTCAGGCGAATAACAATCTGGAATTGAGCAAAAGTTAATCAAAGCAGAAATGGCACAGGCGATGTCTTCATTCGTATAGGGGAGATTTCGCATACCGTTCCATGCTTGACGAGCCGTAGATCTCAGCAACGCCTCGTCGACTTCCTCGGGAAGCCCGGTAAAGATCCACTCTACTGCTTGGGCTCGAAGCCCTCGTTGAGTGTTCAGTGCCCCTCTTATCGAATGTTTCACCTGATCGGCAAGACTGGGGGCTGTGGCCCCGCTACGAAGGGGCAAAGGCATATGGCGGCCAACGGTCGAATAAAATTGTTCGTTTGGATTTACTCGCCATGGTTCGAGTGCCTCGTCGCTCCATTGCGCGGTGGGGCTCAGCGAAGCGATGAATGAATCTGAGTCGTAGGTTTCGGGCGTCTCGACATAGATATTGCGGAACAGGCTTTGCTTTCCTTGCTCTTCTGCTATGGCACGGAGCATGGCATGGTTCTCTATGCGTCGCTCATTGAAGAAATACGTGTCGAGTGTTTGCTCCAAGGCGCTCTTGTGTGAAGGGTATATCTGTTCGCGCGATGGGAAGGCTGGAGCACCACTCCAAGGGAATACGATTCTATCCATGTCGTAAATCTGATACCATGGATGATTCGCGAACAAGAAGTGACCGTGCTGTGATTCCAGCCTCCAAAGATTAGGGACGTTAACCGTCACTGGCTCTGCAATAAATGCTATTCCTTCAACCGAAGGGGGCAGATGACTATAAAATTCTTTAAGGTCTGAAGTGTCTAGGCAGTAGATAACGCAATTGCCAGGCTCCTCGGGTGGAGATTGAGTGTCAGATGCAAAGAAGCCTGCAATTGTAGGTTCGGTGCTAAAGTCAATATAGTTCGTAGGGAATCCATAATGCTGAAGCACAGCGAATAGAGAATCGACGTGCTCTTCCTCTGCAAAATAAGCGAGGGCTGGCTGCTCGATCACCCAGTTCGTGAACCTCAGCAGCTTCTCATCAAGCTGAGATTTAGCGACCGGGTCGTGAAGTACTTTGCGCTCCAGCGACGAACTTGGCATCCACTCGCGGAGCTGTCCTCGAAACCAATCGTAGCGTCCTTCGGCTTTGAAACTCTCAGCAAGCGCAACTGCGTCTTCTACGTTCGCTGCTTCAAATACTGTCATCGATGATATCCATATATCAAATTATGCAGTCGATAGTTTGACCGCCTTGCACCAGTTTGTTCACTAAGCCCGTAACCTGAATTATTTGCCGTGGAGCATCAAGCCACTGCGCGGGTGACTGCTAGCCACGGCAAATTCAGAGTAGGAATTGATCTGGGCCCAAACGCCAGCTTCAGGAGGTTTGTGCGATATCTTCCTCCAGCTCCCGCACCGCTTTACTGGCTTTGATCTCAAAGCGGCGTTCGACCTCTGAATCGCTCAATTTTGCCGCTTCTGCGCCAAGCCACATAGCGAGCTTCTCGCGCTTCTGGGGCACCGTGAGAGCGTCAAGGTTTGGAATGTACCCATCGCCTGCCTTCATGCCTCGTTGAAGCTCGTAATAGGTCTTGATCAGCGACTTTGGGTGAATCTCGCCGCCAGGACAGAATCGATCGGTAAGCTTCCTGATGGTGTGATTCACGGAGCGTAGTTGTGCAGTCGTGGTGATCTGCGAGAAGTAGGCTGCCCAGCCGAGCCGCTTGCCCTTGAAAATGCAACCGGTGATCCTGAGGTTGAGCTTCCATTGGCAATAGGCAAGCGCACGCTCTTTATCTGCCATGCTACGGGCGGTCAGCAACTTGTGACGGTAAGCAGTGAAGATCTTGGCCACCGATGCTTCGAATCTCAGGATGCTCTCGTGACGTATCAGTACGTTGCCGCTCTCAATCTGATAACCCAAGAAACTGAAGGGCTCAGTCAGTGGCGCGACTTTGGATTTCGACTCAGGCCCAAAGTCATGAGGGTTGAGCTTCAACCCCTTTAGCTGGGTAATCAGCTCATTCGCTGTTGAGCGTGCCAAGCCTGCGGGCGCGAGGATCAGGATGTCATCCACGTAGCGCTGGTACCAAATGCCCGGCCTTGATCCAAAGGTGGCATCAATGCTTTGCAAGGCAATCTCTGCAAGTACGTTGGAGATTGCCAGGCCCTGCGGTACGCCAATAGTAGGGCGATCAGCACCTTTACCTCCCCTGGATTCAGGCACAGTGGGCGTGGTGAGGGCGCTGCTGATCAGCTTGCGAAGCTCTGGTTTTCTGATCTTTTTCTTTGTTGCCGAGGCTACAAGGTCATGGGGAATGGATGGATAGAACGTTTTCAGATCGATTTTGGCGTATTCAGCGTAAGCGCCTGAGTCGAGCGCTTTTTTCAGCGAGTCGATGACGGTCTGAGGGAGTGTGAGTTTCGCAAGGGGGAACACGTCAGAGAGGCAATTGCAGAGCGCGCGCAGGACGATACGGTCTCGGGCTGTGGGGATGGATATCTGCCTGGGAAGAGATGATGCCCCTTTGAGTATCAGTTTTTCCTTGTAGGCGGTGAAGCGGTACTCACCCTGGTGAACCTTTTCGTGAATGTGGTCGATTTCCGCACTCAGAATCTTGTTGAGGTTAGCCGGGCGCATACGGTCGAGCCCGATTGCACCAGATTGCTTGATTTTCTCGGTGTAGATTTCCAAAAGGTGCTCACGGCTGAAGCGCTTTTTGAAACTCAGGGCCGCGCTCATGGCTTGTTCCAAAACGAGTAAAGCCCGACTACCACAGGCAGTGCATAAAGCATCGTCGTGATCAAAAAGCGCATCGTCAGCCAGAACACTGCATTGAAGTACTCGAAACCCGTTGGAACTCGACTGGTAAGCCCAGTTGCGAACACCCGCGCTATGCGATCGTCGATCTCTCGATGATTTTCGGACTCAGCGAGCAATTCGTCGTAGCGGTTTACCTGCGCAGGTGTGGGCTTCGGGGCGTCAGGTTCAGATGAGCCGTTGGGCAAATCACGATGAAGCTTCTGCAGCTCCAGATAATTCGTACGCATCAGCATCGCACGACCTCGGAAATCCCGATTCGCTACCGCGAGTGAGATGCCCAGCAGCGCGACGGATAGAATGGTCGCCATGACATCAGTGTCGGGGCCCAGCACTGTGCTGTGTCGTATGGTTAGCACCCCCAGGGCCGTGCTTAGAATCGCATACCAAACCAGCAAGAGCTGTGAGTGAAAGTCCAGCCACTCTAGGCGTTTATGAGCCTGAATTCGCGCCTTGTAAGTGAACCAGACGTTGTCCTTTTTCACGCACATCTCTCCATAGAAAAGGGGAGAAGGGGTGGGAGGATTTGAGTACCGTTGAACATCCTTAATGGGATCAGCGGGCCGAAGCCCAACAGCCGAAACTGTTTATTATCAGAACCGCCCTCGCTTGCGCGAGAGGAAGAGCCCACCCCTCCGCGAGTGATTCTACCGTGCCAGTATCACCGGTGGAACTGGTTCCACCTAACGGGCTAAGCATTTTGTGAAATGCCGGATGAAGGGCACGGACTCAGATTCAGCCGCTGAAAACCAGCTGGAGTACAAATGTACTCTTCTGTGTAAGGTCTGACGCCTAAAGAGGGTGTCAAACTGAAATGCAGGCCGGCGTCGCTTCTACGGGATGCTCATGTACTCCTAATCCGGCAAATGCGTCATGCAGCGTGGCGTGCTGGCTGCTGGCCATCCTTTCCGGATATGCTCCGGCCACAGCATCACATCCAGCCCTACGCGGAGGTGGCCATCGGCCCTGCAGGCTGCAATTGATGCGTAATTGTCGCCTGGGCGCATGTCGAGGCGGATGGTTCCTCTTCCTGGTCAGGAGGGGGCAGATTCCATGGAGATGGCATGAGCTTTTTTTCGGACGAAGAGATTGATTCACTCAAGATCACACGGATGATCTTGCATGTCGTGGGTACCAAAGACTTCGCGGCCATGCCAGAGCGGGCTCTGGAGGAGGAAGCGTTCTTCATCGGCAAGATCGTGGACATGGCCACCGCGCCGGTGTTCATGTTCAAAGCGGTATCGGTGACCCGTAACGAGGTCGAGGCGATCGCAAGTGAGGACACGTCCTTCGTGGCCGGCGCTCAGGCCCTAGCCGCCAGTTTCAACCGTGCGCACGTGGGTGGCAGTGCTGATGGCGTTCTGTTGATGTTCGAGCTGTCGGTCGCAGACCCGGATGTGAAGATCTATAGCCTGATCAAGTACGACTACAAGCTTGCGTTGGAGCAGAATGATGGTGCTCCAGGAAAGAAGCTGCGGCGTATCGTGAATGCCTTGGTGGACGAGAAGAAGGCCATTCAAAAAACGGCGCTGATTCGGGTGATCAGCGGGGTTGCCGACCAGAACATTTCGGCCACCGACCGCACCAAGCAAGGGGTTGATCTTGCCGACTACTTCGCCGATTTCTTGGCTGTGAGCAGGGCAGTTTCGGACACCGAGCTGAGCGAGATCACCCGCAAAGTCCTCAAGGCGGCACTGCAGACCTGCATTGAGCACCTGCCCGGTCAGGATATAGCCAAGGCGCTGCAGCGGGCCCAAGCCAATCTGGGCACTCGCCGGCGCATTGATGAAGAGGCGATCGTTGAGGCAGTGATGCTGGCAGCGGGGCATCCTGAGGATGAGAAAATCGCCAACCGCCTGGAGCGTGAGACGCGTAGTCGTGTCAGGAAAAGCAAGCTGCACGAGCTGAGCTTCAAGCCTGATCGCCGGATCCTCCGACAGCCCTACATGCGCAAGATCGTCACGGCTGAGGGCGTCACGATTCTCTTCCCCGATCGGAAGGAAAACCCCAACGTCCAGGTGATACAGCTCGACGGAGATAAGAAACAAATCATCGTCGACACAGACCGAGTCAAGGAGGACAGCGTTGTCACACCAAAGCCTGGCCAGCCTGCTTAACGAGCTATCGCGCAAGCGTCAGGCGCTAATCACAGAGGGCAACCTGACGCTCATCGTTTCCGACCTATCTGCGGAAACTGCTCGGTCGATCAAGAAAGCCGCTGTCACTGCTGCCTGGTCATTCACGATCTACGACTGCGCGAGCAGCGAAACTGACGTCGATGATGAGGATGAAGATTTTGGGCCGTTTCGCGTTGAGCTGGAGAAGCCACTTCCGGAAGACCATGTCCAGGAACAGGCCCTCTATGTGGCGACGGAAGTAGGCTTCAAGGCGTTCCTGGTCAATGGACACGCTGCTGCACGTTGGCACCTGCTTGGCCTCACTCAGCCTTTCGTTACCAGAGCGAGGGCATATTGTGGTTGGGGTGAAGAGGGCGACTACACCGAATCACAGGCGACCAAATCACCCCGCCTCCTGGTGAAAGAATCAGCGACCCTCCGCAAAGTACCGGAGGATGTGCGCCTTTGGTTGCTCGCAGAAGGACATCATCTCGATGAGGCTGATCCTTTACACATGCTCTGGGCAGGTCAGGCATTCGGTGCCCTGAGCCGTTGTTTTGCGAATGAAATCGACACCAGTGGTAGCAAGCTCACCTTCAAGGGGCCGCCCAAGCTCAACCTTGCGATCCGAGAGGCGGTAGAGGGTCATGCTCCCATCTCGCTTAAAGACTTCGAGGTTGTCCAGGAAGCAGCGGCATGGGTGTTCGATAACGCGCGGGAAGCAGAGGTGAAGCACATCCTGTTGTCCGCCGAAATCGCGCGTTCCGGTCGGGCGGACGGGGAGGTACAGGAGTACTTCGGGGAGAACCTGGCCGCTGCCTTGGATTGCGCGAGAATCGCTTATCAGATGGCGGTCTCGGAAATCACCAAGGACACCCTGAAATCCCTGACAGATCTTCGTAAGGCTGTGACGGAGGAAACGTCGAAGGCCACAGACGCGACCCGGCAAGCAATCGCAGCGATCTCCACGGCGCTGACCGTTGGCTTGGGCCTCATCGCCGCGAGGCTCACGTTGCAGATCAACCCGTACCTGATCTCGATCGTCATGGCGGTCGCAGTTGGCTACACGGTACTGAACGTGATGTCGGGCCGTAAGTTCATCAATATCCAGCGAAAGCTTCGTAAGGACTGGCAGCCAAAGCTGTATCGCTTTCTGTCTGAAGCCGAATTCAAGAAGATGGTAGGGGATCCGATTGAGCAAGCCGAAGGGCTCTTCTACAAGGTGAGTTGCCGGGGTATTGCGATGCTTGGGGTCGCGGCCCTGGGTATTTCCATATACGCCTTTACCTACAGCGCCCCTGCACCCTCATCGTCGACGTCTGTAGTTCCCCCGCCCCAAGCTCCAGCAGCTCCAGCAGCTCCAACAACCCCACAGCCGTCTGCCAGCGACCCGGCGACTCAGCCTCAGATTAAGTCTCAGCCAGCCCCTACCTCTCAGCCCGAGATTACCCCGCAGCGAGAGCCGGCGCCTCAGCCTGAGATAAGGCCACAGCCAAACCCGGAGCCGAAAGAAAACATCCCGTCGAAACCGTCACAAAAAAGGGAGACTCCCGTCAGGTTCGATCAGGGGATTTATGCTTCCCGTTCGATTACATCCAGCCCTGGGAGGGCTACGTGAAATCTTCCAAGATGTTCTCGCATCCGATGGTGGAGCACTGAACGTCTGTACGCCCAAACCTAATCTTACCCCCTGAGCCAGGATTGCCCCTTCACCTACCAGTGGCGCGCCGTCGTCGACCTGGCGATCCCGATCATCCTCGAAACCTCGGCTTTGTTATGACCGAGCGATTTCAAGCGCTGAACTTCGTCACGCAGTTTCCCGGCTTCCAGTACTCGTGGGTGGGGCGCTGGCTTGTCGTCGATTGGGATCGGATGAGCCAGGCCATCAAGATCAGCTAGCTCATTCCGGGCTCGTTCCAGAAGGTCGGAAGGGGAGATCTGCTGGCTGGCTCCCCATGTCGCGGCAACGAGCGTCAGCGGGTGCACATTGAGCTGCGCGGCGATCTCTTCCAGCTTGTCCAGGGTGACGCTGGCCTCGCCCCGTTCGAGCCGACTGACGTACGACTGGCTTACACCCCCTTGGAAGTCAGTCTGCAAGACAGCGGTTTGGCGGCGCACGAAGCGAAGGGCGGAAGCGAACGCTTTCTTGAGCATGGATGACCGGCCTGTAAATCGCACTGTATGCCCGGTTTGCGCGGTACGACTCAAATGCGTATATTCATGCGAGTGATGCAATCTGCTTGTAATGGCCTGGCTGCCGATGGTGTCCGCCGTCCTGACGTATTGAGGACGAGGAGCGTGCATCAATATTTCACTAAATCCTGTTATGCCCTCAGCGCCAGTGGCGCGGGGGCGCAGGCGTTGCGAACTGTCCTTTTGACCAATTTGGGGGGAGGCAGAAATCCCCCCTTTGCCTTAGTCGGAGACCTGTAGTTGAAAGTCCGCATCTATTCTGACCTTCACCATGAGTTCAGCGCGGCCCCAAATCTCGATCTGGGCTGCGTGAGCCATGATGCGGATGTCGTGATCTTGGCGGGGGACATCCACACGAGGGGTAGAGGCGTGGCCTGGGCTCAGGAAGCCTTCGATGTGCCGGTTGTCTATGTCCTGGGTAACCACGAGTACTACAAAGGTCATTTCGACAAGACGCTCCGATCAATGAAGCAATTGGCCGAGGGCAGTCACGTACATGTGCTGGAAAATGAATGCTTGGTCATCGGTCAGGTGCGCATTCTCGCGGCTACCGCTTGGACAGATTTTTCAGCGAATGGAAACGTCCACCAGTCCTCGGAGGAGGCCCGACGGGGCATGAATGACTTCCGCAAAATTCGGGCGGGAGAGGGTTACCGCGCGCTGAGTGTCAGTGATGTGATCAGCCGGAATCATCAAACCTACGACTGGTTGGCTCAGGAGTTGGCCAAAGGCTTCGATGGCCAGACAGTTGTAGTCACGCATCATTGCCCTCTAATTGACTTCTCGGGGCCAGAGAAGGGGTCGGTACTCATGCCGGCGTACTCTAACCAGTGGCCCGAGCTAGTTAAGCAGGCGGATTTCTGGGTTTTCGGTCATACACATAGTCATGTTGATGAAGTGTTCGAAGGCTGCCGTATTTTGACTAATCCACAGGGGTACCCTGGCGAAGATTGTGGCTTCAATCCTGACTTCCTGATTGAAATTTAGATAATCACAGGGATATTAATGCTTAATTATCAAAAGAAACTGGCGGATGCTGACCGATGCCAGTTTAGTCGGCCAGTAACCGGCTTTCTACTTGACGTTCGCCCGAAGGAAGAGGGCGTGCGCGGGGCAATTTTTAGTGATGCCTTGAAGCGTTTTGAAGATGGCGATAGCGTCACGATAACTGAGATAAAAGAGACGTGCCATGAACATGGTTACAGCCTTTTTTTGACAGCGGATGGGTGCTGCTACGTTGCTGTCAGTCACCTGATGTTTTTAGAGGAAAGCTTCAATGGAGTGCCGCAAACGGTCATCCTCCGTGCTAGCTGATGGATGTGCCGTACCCCAAGTTAGGTGCCTGAGTGGCGCTATCGAGAAATTTAGTCCTGCATGTTTAAGGAAAGTGCATGTCTGATCTGAAAAAAATGACAGTTGTCGTTAAGAACTTTGATGTCCAGGCTCGTGGTGACTTAGATGTGCTTTTCAATCGCGTTAGGCTTGAAGATGAGCAAGGTAAAACCTTCTACATAAAGAACGTTGCGATGCTCAACTATTTGGATCGACATGGAGCAATGTTGAAGGATACTCCAAGGACATGGTTTTATAAAAACCTGTCAAAAAAAGCTGTAGTTGTGGTGGCAATGGAAAAGCCAGGAGGGAAAATTGAGTATGACCTTGACGATCTGCGACTGCTATCCTACTCCAGTATCATCAAAGGTCTTATGATATCCTTAGCCATGATTCCTGGGGGTATTATTGCTGCAACAGCCACGTTCGGCCTCGGCCTGCTGCTTATTCCAGTCGGGTTTTGGTACGGCTATTGCGCGATCTTCAAGGTTCCAGCAATGCTGCGTCGCAAGACTCTAATCGGTGATCTGGCGGCCCATGGCATTGTTGTTCGGTAGGTTCTATCAGCAGAATGCTACTGTGGGGATTCAGCCGATAGAAGGAGCGACAGATGAGCAATGCGGTCATTTTTGATGTTTTCGGGACGCTGCTTCAGATCCGGAACCGCCAAAATCCATACAGGCTCCTGCTGAGAGAAGGCGCACGTCAGGGCCGCCCTGTATCCCCGACCGACCTGCGTGCGCTCATGACCTTCAATGGTGGAATCGCAGAGGCCGCCGCTGCTTTCGAGATTACACTGTCACCCCAGAAGCTGATGGAGCTTCAGAGCGCTTTGGAAATTGAGCTGAAGTCTATTCAGCCCTTTGACGATGCCCTGCCGGCTCTCGACATGATCAGAAACCGAGGGATGAAGATCGGGGTCTGCTCCAATCTGTCACAGCCGTACTGTGCGACCGTCAGACGTCTGCTGCCGGGATTAGATGGCTATGCGCTTAGCCCTGAGGTTGGGGTGATGAAGCCTGACCCACTGATGTACCAGAGCGCTTGCCATCTCCTAGGCCTGGAGCCAGGGAGTGCTCCTGACGCAGGGAACCGGGTTCTGATGATCGGTGATTCACCCAAGTGCGATCGAGACGGCCCTCGTCAAGTCGGAATCATGGGGTATCACCTAGATCGCAGTGGGAAAGGCCGCTTCGGAGACTTGCTCGCGTTCGCACATGCATTGACGGCCAGCGACTGAGGAGGCATAGGTGTTTAAGCGTCCGGGAAAGCTCTTTCCACTACGTCGAAACTCGCTGGGTGCAGAGCTCATTCAGCCTGTCGCCAGAGCAGGGGCCGATCAAAGTTACACCCAGTACGCGGATTGGGGGCATGGCATAGGGATTCTATGCCACACTGAATGGGCAAACGCAGATGCTCATCAGAAATTCACGGAGGAATACCTGTGCGCCGAGCTTTTTCAAAAGCACTTTACTATCCAACTATCGATGTGAAAAATGAGCGTTGGTTACGTAGCGCAGTGTTGTTTTAGGATTCAATTAGAACCATAGCTCCTGTCTCATATCCTGTGCCCTACTCAAATGCTTTTGCTCGCGTGCTTTATGATGAGGGTGTGCTCAATCCTGTTCGGGTTTCTTCAAGTATGGATGAGGTTGAAGAGCTCACAGATAAAGTTCTGGAGTATTTGACTGACCCAGCTGCAGCTGGAGTGATGCTCGGTACTGATCAGTATGCTCGGCATAGAATTCACTAGGAGAAAATTTCGTATCAGTTGCGGGAGCTTGCGAATATACACCCTGGCGAACTTTCGCACCGGGTTCGCTCGGAACTGGAGCAAGGTGTTTATGAGGGAGATTGGCTCCACGTTACGCCTGGTTTCGCGAATTTCTTTATGACGCTACTCGCTACTCAGCTCGCTGAGCGACTAGGTCTAGGCTTGGTGACGGAGTCATCAGCTGCAGATCAATTAGCTATCGCAGTTCGCAAGGGAAAGCCTCTCGGGGATTCTACTGGTCGAAGGCCGGGTCGCCAGTTCGATGCGCATGGGCCTAGACGATCATTACCGGCGGATCTTACCCCGAGTTTGCTGATTGATCTCATGGTGGAGGGGGTTTCTCTTCCTCAAGACATATCTGCGCATGAGCTGCTAGACTTCAAGGACTACCATGCTGAAGAGCTGGCGGTATTTCGGGTTGAGGTCTCACGGCTTGCTTCAGACTTGCCTGAAGGTGTGCCTGTGGAAGCGCTAAGGCAAGCAGTTTCAGATCGCTACAAGTCTCATGTGCTCCCTGCGATGCACAGCCTTAGAACTTCACTGAAGGCCCAGAAATGGGAGTCCGGAATCAATGGGCTCCTAAAAATTTCATGCATCACGGTCGCGCCTACTTCTGCCGCGATACTTGCAGGAATGCCGACTTCAATTGCTTTAATTGCTGGGGCGGGAATCTCGATGACAGCCTCAGCGGTTTTATGGGCGAATCAGCGGCGTCAAACGATCATAGACAACCCTTACTCTTATTTACTTTCAGTTGAGCGACAATGGTAACGCGCGGAGCTCATCATCAGGTCGCTGCTGGTCAGGACATTGGCGGGAACACGATCATGCGGACGTTCGAGAGCGTACCCGTGTCAGACAACACCTGTGGAGTCAGTTGGCAAGGCCATCGGCTGGGGGGATAGCCTTTCCTCAGCTAAGCGATATATTGATGCCCGTATCGGCGGTCGAAGACTATCGAGCAGTGTTAGCCACTTCCAACGCCTCTTCCAAGGCTTCTAGCGCGTCCGCCAAGCGTTGGTCTTCACGCGCGTCACCGGTGCCCGGCTTGTGAGTCTGGCAGTGGCGCAACAGGGCCTCCAGATCGTTCTGGTTCAAATCTAGTTGGATGAGCATGTGTGTTCGTTCGTGAGTTGTGTGGAGGTGATCATGCCGTTTGCCGCTGATGATCACGATGCGGTTGGCAGAGAGGTTACCGTTGGATAGTGATACAGAAAAGCAGGTCTGGACGTATGCGTGGGAGATATACGGTGATTCGCTGAGCGCAATCTTGAAAGGGGCGCTGGCTACCTATAAGCGCGCAGCCGGCTTCGATGACCTCACCAGGGACTACGAGAGTACAACGGGTAAGGGAGCACTACTGGCGTTGAAGAGAGAGCAGAGTCTGCGCTGGCCCACGACCAATTTTGGACAATCGGATTCATGCGTTGAACTGCGCTCCCGCCTTCGCTCATACCTCAGTGAGTATCTGCTTCGCAGAATCGTCCTTGAGCATCAGGGCGCACCCGTTCTTCGCGATGTTCTATTCGCAGGAGACTTGGGACTGTGAGCGCCATTCTGGACGGTCTGGTGTAGGGTGGGCTGAGCCCATCATTTACTCTGCTGCTTGTGCCGCGCATACATGGCAGAGCTGTGCGGTTGTAGACGATCCTCGCTGGATCAGATGGTGGAGCGCCCTTGAGGATGATGTGGGCGTGTTCATTCAATGGCGCCCAATCAGAAGCCCCTGGTGCCAGGTAGGCCTGAAGGCCCTTACGGTTGGCATCAAGCTCCACAGGTTTGTCAGCAGCGGGCGAGGGTACTACGGCATCTTGAGAAGGGGTGCCGGCTGGCGGGGCGTTTTCGTTGGACATCAACACGATCCTTAAAGGTGTGGCGTATCCCGATGGCGTCATATGGGCCAATCGACTGCGCGTGATGAAACCTATGGGCAACGCAGTGTGAGCATAATGCCATCAGCGCTCTGAAGCCGGTAGTAGGAGAGGGCGTTGAACCTCACAGATACTTTTCAACCAGTGTTCAGAGTGTCAGTCGTTAATGGACTGGCGCTTTATTTGGCCGCTTATAAACAACCCTGCGCGTCTCTTGCGCGACCCTTGTAGCCCCACTCAGCTCCAACTCTCTCCCGACTTTTAGAAAGAAGGGAAAGCTACGCGCATACTGCTACCCATGGCGAGCAAAATGCTCGCCAGTACGAGCTTATTGCCAGCTTGTACCGGTCAACTGATGGCGTAGCATGACAACATGAGCAAGATGACGGCAGCCATGCACGGAAGCGCTTAGGCGTGCAGCGCTCATGGATAACTGTGGTTTTGACGAGCACAGCTCGTTAAAATGGCTAGCCCTTAATTTAATTATAATATCTAGGGATTTCCAAATGATGTCACTCCGTAAGCTTTTTGTTCTGGCTGCGCTTCCCTTCTGCATCAGCCTGGCGCAGGCGTAAGAATATAAAGAGATCCGATTTGGCGTAGATGCCAACTACGCGCCCTTCGAGTCCAAGGCAACAGATGGCAGCCTCGTTGGGTTTGATATTGAACTGGGAAATGCGATTTGCGCCGAGCTCAAGGCTGAGTGCAAATGGGTCGAAAGTGAATTTGATGGACTTATTCCTGGTCTTCGTGCAAATAAGTTCGATGGTGTGCTACTGACGAGCCCATAGCGCATGTGAAAAGGAGGTGAAGAGCATCCGCGCCAAATCTAGCGCCTACCATTGCCGTTAATGCAAGCCGTGTAAGCGGAAATCAAGCTTGGCGGAATACTCGGTAAGTCCTACGCAATCTCTCACAATCCTGAAGGCATGAAGCTCCACAACGAAGAGGCGGATGTGATATTTGACTATCTGAACACTGATACGACATCGATTACAGGCATTCCTGCCGCATGCGCGGCCTGAATACCTTGTGGGCTATCCTCGAACACCAGGCATTGGCGCGGTTCGACACCGAGTTCCACGGCCGCGCGCAGAAAGAGATCGGGTGCAGGTTTGGCCTTGAGCACATCGTCGAAAGTGACGATGGTTTGGAAGAGCGGAGTGAGGCCCAGGGCGTACAGTGATCTGGTTACGATCTCGCGTGGCCCACCAGATGCAACTGCCATCGGAAGCCTGCCAGAGAAGCGCCTGGCGATGTCGCTGATGACCGTGATTTCTGCCAGAAAGGCATCGAGGTTTTCGTGGTAGTGGTTTCTCATCGTGGCCACGACCTTATCCCTATCCAAGATAACGCCATGGTCACGTTCGAAGTCGTCCATCAGCACGTGCTCTGACAAGCCGTTACGTGATTCATACCAGTGCGCGCTCATGGAAACGCCTGACAAAGCGAAGCCGGCTGCCCAGGCCCGTGAGTACACAGGAAAACTGTTCACGAGCGTTCCATCGCAATCGAAAATGAGGGCCTTGGCTTGCAGCAGAGCTTCTTCTAGGTGAGCTGTCACAGGTACTTCCTTCTACTTCTTACAACGGAATGCGTGTCGCGTAGTTAGCTTCAGGAAACTGCCTAAGGCTACCTACTGACAGGCTTAGCTGAGCGCCGGTTCCGGCTCAAGCTTTACGGCGGCTTTCAGATCGACCTTGGCAATGTGGTCGGCTACCCGAAGAGCCTGGGCGGCGATAGTGAGAGATGGATTCACCGCTGCCGATGTGGGCATGAAGCTGGCGTCGACTACGAAAAGGTTCTCGTGGTCATAGGCGCGGCAGTAGGTGTCCAGTGGCGACGTAGTCGGGTTGTTGCCCATCCGCACGGTACCGCATTGGTGGGAAGGCGTGCGCTTGTCGAATGGACGTGTCAGAACCACCGGGAAGCCGGCTGCCTTCAGCACCTTCTTGAACTTTGCAACCAATGCCAGGTGAGCATCCCAGTTTGTCCGCTCCCACTTCAGCACGACTCGATCACCTTGCACCGTGACCCGGTTGTCAGGGGAGGGAAGGTCTTCGCTCATCGCGTAGAAGTCGATGCAGTGACGGCTGAACTTGCTCAGTATCCACTCGGGCACGTGCGGCATGCTGCCTTTGAGAATGGTGCCTGATACGCGGCCCAGCAATTGAATGTTGCCCAGCGGGAAGCTGCCGTTTCCGTCAGACAGGTAGAAATCGTCCAGGGCAAACGTCTTCTGGTAGACAGAGTCGTTCACGTAAGTCGGGCTGAAGCCAATCACCGCGGATGCGTTGTGGTTCATGAAGTTCCGGCCCACCTGATCCGAACTGTTGGCCAGGCCTGTCGGATGATTCGCATCGGCAGAGCGCAGCAGCAATGCGGCGGACTGCACGGCCCCGGTGCTCAGGATCACAGTGCGGGCACGGATCTGCTGGAGAGTGCCGTCCTTCATGAACTCAACGGCGCTGATCGGGCCATGCTTTTTGTCCACCTTCAGGGCGGTAACGCGAGCGCCAGTGATCAGGGTGACGTTCTCGTGCTTCAGTGCACCATTCAGCGCTGCAGTCTCAGCGTCAAACTTGCCCTCATCGCAGTGAGGGTGGGCATCCCAAGGCGTGGCGCGATGGCCCAGCCAGCGATCAATGTCTATCCCTAGGGGAAGAGAGTATGGCTTCAAACCGTTCGCAGCCAGACGTTTTCGGACTTCGGCAATGGCCGGCTCGTCTGGAACTGGAGGGTAGTCGTAGGGCTGAGAATGAACCGGCTCAGTGGGGTTTTGGAGTGCATCACCACGCACTTTATAGAGAGACTCGGCCTGGCTGTACCAAGGTTCGAGCTCTTCATAAGAGAACGGCCAGGCTGGGGAAACACCCTCTTGGTGAACCATCTCGGCAAAGTCTTCCTTGCGGTACCGAGCGAGCACGGCGCCGTAGAACTTCGAATTTCCGCCTACGTTGTAGTAGTTTCCTGGATTGAAGCTGTTGCCATTTTCCTCGTACCACAGCTCTTTCGGACGGAAGAGCTGCTTCTGGAAAATGGCACGCTGATCACAGTGCTCCGGACGATGAGTCAGTCGCACACCCACTTCGAGAATCACGATGCGCGCACCGGTGGGAGCCAGGCCTGCGGCCACGGTAGCTCCACCAATGCCAGAGCCAATGATCAAAATATCTGGGCACTCGTTCATATCTACCTCCAAACCTCAAACGCTTACAGGCACGGTTTTGCCTGTAGCAGCGGCCTCAACCACGGCGACGCCGGTGGCCAGAGACCAGATACCATCCAGGCCAGTCGCGGCAGGCTGAGTGCGGTCGGCAACTGCTTCGCTGAACTGGCGGAACCCTGCTTCATAGAGATTGTGGTGTTCCAGGATCAGATGGCGTGTGCCTTCAGCGTTGATCAGCTGAACCTGGCCAACCGGTTGTTGAGTCATGACATCACGTGCAACCAGGGTGCCTTCGGTGCCGATGATCTCGAGACCGGTTTGGCAGTGTTTGGCGGTGAAGGAGTCGTGGAACTGAGCCAGCAGACCGGACTTAAAGCGTATGACGCCCATTACGGAATCTGGTGCACCGGTTGTGCTCATTTCACCGGTCTGGGTCAGGGCAATGACTTCGACAGGATCGTCGCCGAGGACGTAACGCAAGGTGTCGGCGTCGTGGACGGTGATGTCGAGAATCACACCGCCGCCATCGGCTGCTTGTTCAATACGCCAGCCCTGCAGGTGTGGCGGCAAGGAGACGGCGTGGAAAACTCGGGCAGCTAGCGGCTTGCCAATTTCCCCCGCCTGGATGGCGCGGCGCAGTGCGGTGTGAGACGCCGCATTGCGCAGGTGGTGGTTGGTCGCGAAGACGACGCCAGCCTTCTCGGCAGCTTCAACCATTTGCTTGGCATCTGCGACAGTCAGGGCCAGCGGCTTTTCGCACATGACGTGCTTGCCAGCTGCAATTGCCAGGAGTGCCTGCTCTTTGTGCAGGTTGTTCTTGGTCGAGATGTAGACAGCTTCCACTGCGGGGTTCGACAGCAATTGATTGATGTCACTGGTGTAGTGGGTGATGTCGTTGTCCTGTGCGTACTGCTTTGCCCGGCCTTCGTTGGAGCTGAGTACCGAGACGACTTCGTCACCAACAGAGCGAATTGCTTCGATCACCCATTCTTTGGCGATGGTGCTGGCACCAATCAATCCCCATTTCATACTTGTCTTCCTGTTGTATTTATCAGTGGTGAATCTGAGAAGTCGATGCATCCGAACTGCGGGTATAGAGGCCGTATAGAGCGATTGCGGCGTAGCAAACAGCCGGTACCATCAGCGAGTAGGCGAGGGTGCTAAGGTCAGCGGCAAAACCAGTCAGTGGCGGAACAATCGCGCCTCCGACGATGGCGCAGCAGATCAGTCCAGAGCCTTCCGCGGCGCGGGCACCCAGGCCTTCCGAGGCCAGAGCGAAGATGGTTGGGAACATGATCGAATTGAACAGTCCAACAGCCAGGATTGCCCAGCCGGCAGTAGCTCCAGTGGAGGTTGCGGCGATGACGATCAGAAGAATGACCATGCTTGCGGCTGCAGCGAGGATGAGGCCTGGAGCGAATCGGCGAAGCAGCACGGCACCGATGAAGCGACCAACCATTGCGCCACCCCAGTAATAGGCGACGTGCTTACCGGCCAGCTCGGCGTCAAAGCCAAAGGTGCTGTCGAGCATCAGGAAGTTGGTAAGCAGGCTGCCAATAGCCACTTCTGCACCGACGTAGAAGAACAGGCAGGCAGCACCGAAAGCGAAGCGTGGACGCTTGAGCAGGTTCAGGGCAGCCAGTGGATTGGATGGCTTCGGATTAGAGCTGACAGGGATCTGTTTGCGTTGAGCCCAGACGACACAGGCAACGAGGAGTAAAGCTGCAGCGATGCCAGCGTAGGTGTTGCTGATTACCTCTGCCTCTTCCGCCAGGAATGCTTTCAGTGCTTCTGGGGCCAAGGTCGAAGGATCAACAGCGTTCAGGCTTCCCAGGATCAGGATTGCGCCGAGGAACGGAGCGATGGTGGTGCCCAGCGAGTTGAATGCATGCCCGAAGGTGACACGGCTATGTGCGGTGCGAGCAGGGCCGAGCAGGCTGATCAATGGGTTGGTGACCACTTGGACGACTGTAACGCCGGTTGCCAGGATGAACAGTGCACCCAGGAACGCGGTGAACAATCCAACCTTGGTGGCGGGGATGAATAGCAGGCAGCCCGCGGCCATCGTTAGCAAGCCAACTACGGCAGCCCGCATATAGCCGATCCGAGAGATCAGTACGCCAGCCGGAATCGAGGCGATGAAATAAGCCATGAAGAAGGCAGACTGGACGAGCATCGCTTCGGTGTAGCTCAAACTGAACAAGCTTTTCAGTTTTGGAATAAGAACATCGTTAAGGCTGGTGATGCTACCAAAGATGAAAAACAGTATAAAAACGAAGAAACTTAGACGTTGCACTTTGCCTTTGGCGATGGAGTTGCTTCCGGCGTCTGCGGGATAAACAGCTTGCATGGCATCCACTCCCTATATCTTCTTGTAGTAGGAAAGGAAATTTAAGTCACACGGCTCTTCAGAACTTCTTAGAAGATCTGTAGGGTTAACTAAAGCGAGTACAGTTAGTTAGGTGTGATCAGGCTTCGTGAAAGTCTAGGGTACGACAGAAGGCGCTTGAGCGCCTGGGGAGGAAGGGAGAGCAGTTTGTACGCATGGCAATGTCCTCTAAGGATTTTTATTGTTAGGAGCGAGTGAATGCAGGATGCGCCCGTTTCGTCAGGTAGGGGAGTGTGCCCAGAAGCGTTGAGTGATACGATTGTGGCGTATAGATGTTCCTCAAGGGTTGGATCAAGTCGCTATGAAGCCCAGTTACGAGAAGGTTCCGACCGTTCCCACCGCCTCTTGGACGCTGCTTAACCGCCGCCTTCGAGACGAGATTCCCTTCGAATGGCACCATCATCCGGAGTATGAGCTCACTCTTACGCTGAACAGCCGGGGGCACCGCTACATCGGGAGCGACGTGCAGCTTTACGACGACTGCGACCTCACCCTGGTGGGGCCTAACGTTCCACACAGCTGGTGCTCAGCAGAGCTGATCGAGGAGAGCAAACCGCACCACGCTTTGGTGATTTGGTTCTCCGAAGCCTGGGCAACCTCCCTGGTTTCGCTGTTCCCAGAAATGTCCCAGCTTGGCAATCTCCTGGCGGCATCTCAGTGCGCTGTGTCTTTCAGTCCCGAGGTTGCTCAAGAGTTGCGACCCACCATCGAAGGAATGGTGGATCAGAAAGATCCAGAAAGGCTTGTGGCCTTGTTGCACGTGCTGATCCGGCTGACTCAGGATGATGATGCCCAGCGGATTGTTGCTAATGAGGATTCGATTGCCGCACCTACCGCGGATGATTCTAGGATCCACAGGGTGCTGGATTACATTCATGCGAATTTTGCTCAGCAGCTCTCGATCCCCGATCTTGCCGACATGGCCTGTGTAAGCGTTTCGGCGTTCCACCGGATGTTCAGACGGCATACGCGCAGTAGCGCGCTCGACTACATCGCCAAGCTTAGAGTGGGGCGGGCTTGTGCTCTGCTGATGGAGGGTGGGTCGGTTATCTCCCTGATTTCCGAAGAGGTAGGCTACACCTCAGTGGCCTTCTTCAATCGACAGTTCAAGGCATTGAAAGGGATGACCCCTACAGAGTTTCGCAAGCTGCACGGCCACCATTTCAAGTGATCTAAGGGACGCAATTTCGCAGCGCCCCACTTCCTGTTCTTCGAGTCGATCTCCAGCAGATCTGCCTCGTCGTGTCTTTTCTCAGGTGTCAGTCAGGTAGCGCAGATGGTTAACGAGTCTAGAGGAATTCAGTCGGTCGAGCGGGCGATGTCTATTTTGGAAGTCATTGCGGCTTCCGGAGGTGAGGCCAGGCTGACTGATCTGGTTGACTCGCTTGGCCTTCACAAAAGCACCTTGCATGGCTTACTGAACACTCTATGCGCGTTGGGGTACATCTCACGCCGCGGCACGCTTTACGCGCTTGGTTTGCGGTTGAGGGAGGTCGCGCAACCGCTGAGCGATAGTGATTTGATGCTCAGGGAGGAGTTCTCGCCCGTTCTCGAGGCGATGGCGAAGCTGACGGGGGAAAATTGCTACTTGGCAGTACCTTGTGGGACACGCCATTACATCTACCTAGACATGATCGAGGTGGTGCCAGGTACATCGAGAGTGCCCAGAGGGAGGAGAGAGTCACTCACCACTTCAGCAATGGGGAAGGTGTTCCTGGCGTTGGACGGCGAGCTCACCAGAAGTCTGCGCAAGGCCGGCCTAGTGAATGCTCAGCTTGAGGAGGAGATCAAAGCGATCATCGAGCGTGGGTTCGCGTTGGATCTGCAGCAGGCCGAAGTGGGGTTGAATTGCATGGCGTTGCCCTTGCGGAAGAAAGGGCGAATGGTTGCTGCGATATCGGTTGCCGCACCTTCTGCTCGGCTCACTGTCAATCAGCTGGAGTCCATTGCGAGCGGGATGATGCGAGACTTGTACGACATTATCAAACTTTAAGAGTTGAGTCGGTTGCTCTCTGTCATTCGTGGCGGAGACTACTGATTATCGGGGCTCCTTCAACACTGTTTGTGGAGCTCCAAATGCAGGAAAGCATCATCGATCAAGTGATCTCTCGTGCTCGCATCCTGGCGAAAGAGCATGGCTTCTCCGTGTGCATCAGCGTCGTCGACGCCTCTGGCCTACAGGCGGGCTTCTACCGCATGGACGACGCCATTCCTGGCTCTATCGACGTGGCTATCAAGAAGGCGCGCACTGCTGCGCTGTTCCGCACCAACAGCGAAGTCATCGGGGCCGGCGCTCAGCCAGGGGGGGCGATCTACTCCCTTGAGGCAACCAATGGTGGCCTGATCAGCTTTGGCGGTGGCGTAGTGATTCGGAACTCGGCAGGCAAGGTGATCGGCGCCGTTGGCGTTTCCGGCGCAACCGTAGAAGGTGATCAGGTGATCGCTTCGGGAGCTGCTGCCCTATGAGTGATGTTAAGCAGCGGCTTCATCCTGGCGTCTGGGCGCTGGCGGTGACGGCTTTTGCCATTGGTGTGGCGGAATTTATTGTCGTAGGCGTATTGCCATCGATCTCCAATGAACTCGGAGTACCGTTGGCGCGGGCTGGTAGCCTGGTCGGGCTCTATGCATTGGCTTTGGCTGTGGGTACACCGTTGTTGGTTCTGGCGCTTGCGAGATTTCCTCGCAAGCCCGTTCTGCTCGGCTTGATCGGTGTCTTCCTCGCCGGCAACGTGCTGTCTGCGGTTTCCGCGGATTACTCCTCTCTGCTGTTGGGTAGGGTCATCACCGCAGTGGCGCACGGTAGCTTCTTCGCCATTGGGGCGACCGTTGCAGCGCGGCTTGCCCCCAATGGACAGGCCAGTAACGCGATTGCAGCGATGTTCGCCGGCCTAACCCTGGCCATGGTCGTCGGTGTGCCGTTGGGGAGTTTCCTCGGGAATGGCTTTGGCTGGCGCCTGCCTTTCTTCGCTGTCGTTGGCCTGGCGTTGCTAGGTTTGATCGCGGCCACAATCTGGCTGCCTAGCATGTCGGCGCCTGAACCTGTGAAGCCGATGACGCAGCTCTCTGCGGCAGTCCACCCAGCGATCATCACCATGATGCTGGTCACCGTCCTGGGCTTTGGTGCTTCGTTTGCCGCATTCACCTTCATCACGCCGATACTTACCGATATCACTGGGTTCTCAGGGCCAACCGCGAGTTTGTTACTGATCGTGTTCGGTGGCGCTACCCTGTTTGGTAATCTCCTGGGCGGGCGAATCGCCTCTAGGTTCGGATGGAGGAAGGCTTTGCGATGGCTTTTGGTCTCATTGGCGGTGGTGCTTGGGATTCTGGGCCTGGTAATGCACCTCCAGATTCCGACCATCCTGGTGTTGTTCGTCTGGGGCGGACTGGCATTTGGCATCTCGCCGGCTGTGCAAAGCGGAATGCTGGAAACTGCAGAGCGATACACCCCGAAGGCCGTCGACTTCGCCTCAGCGCTGAACATTTCGGCTTTCAACCTTGGGATTTCACTGGGTGAGGTTTCGGGAAGTGCGCTTGTCGCCCATGGGGAGATGGGGCTCACGCCATGGGCTGGTGTGGCAGCGGCGCTGCTGGCTCAGTTGCCTTTGGCCTGCTTGGCGTGGCGGAAGCGCAATTCGGTACAGGTGACTGCGACATAGCAAACAACGAGCCGTGCGGATGTACGGCTCATTTAATTAAGGTTTACGCTATTCGGTTGCTGTCAGTCGTTTATTCGTAGAGCCACCGATGGTTTGAAGGCCTAGCTTTAGATTCCCGGTTGCATTAATTCGTTTGATTTTCACTGATGCGCAAAAGCCGTGATATTCGAAGTTCATCAGGACTGTTCTTTTCTCCTGGCGTTCTTCGAATTCGAATTTTACCTCCGGGAATAGATCTTCAATCGCCTCGCCATTGGGCAAGGTTAAAAACCCTTTCGGAATATTTCTGATTGGCTCATACCTTGTCAGAAGTTTCTCATCCTCCCACTTTGAGCCTAGCCGGGAGCAGATGTTTAGCGCCAAGAGGGTCTGTTCATGATTGTTCATCTTGGTGCGTATCGTTTTTAATATGCTTCGCTTCTCCTGAGTCGGGAGATTGCTTTCATCAATGAATGTGTAAATTGCATAGAGGTTTCTGTAGTAATTTGAAAGGCGAGACTGGTTGCCGCTGAGTCTGCGCCCTTTGGCCTCAGGATACCGTTGAATCAAGCGATTCCGAATATTACTTATGTCATCTAAGATGGTGTCAATTTTGTTGCTGTCGTATTTGTCCTTGAGGAGTTCTCTTCCTGTAATGGTAGAGCCGAAGAAAAATATTGTGTAAGCCACATCGATTGTTTGGTGTATAGTGAGCTCAGGATAGTGCTTCGAGGTAAATTTTAGGCAGACGATAAAATCGCTAAGCAAGATTCTGAAAACATCTGATCCCTTGGAGTTGTTTAGCTGGAAGGATGCTATAAGATCGTCATGAGTTTTAGACATCGCGGCGAACAGTGCATACACGCTCTGCCGAGTCATCGCGGCCCTGCTAACCCTCAATGTAAATATCAAAGCGATCAGCGACGCAAACGTGATAATTGTCCCACCCACGCCGCCAATCCAGTCGCCAAGTTGTCCCCATGTAGCTTCATCCTTCGGGGTGAAAGGAACAACAGCATTCACCACCCATGCCCATGCAGCCTTAATATAATCCACGGTGTACTCTCGCTTCGATATCCATATAGCCCCGGCCACAACGGCACTGCGTCAATGATGATTTTTATGACGACGTAGCGAGGTTACTCTGCAGGTGGCTCTGCCAACCGGGCGCGCTCTGCCCCTGCGCGATATTAATTAGATATTATTTCTGCGGGCCCCGCAGCTGTCCCGCACGATCAATCTTGGCCTGAGCAAATACTTCATCGCCGGAGCGTCAGGATTCTTTAGGCGCTTCATGAGCATTTCGCTTGCGACCTCCCCAAGCCGTTCGGGCTCGAGTGCCACAGTGGTGAGTGGAGGGTTGCAGTACGCTGAGCTGGCCACCCCATCGCTGCCGATCAAGGCGATGTCCTCACCGGCCTTGAGTCCGCGGTTCCCTAGCTCACTGAGTGCGCCAGTGGCGATCAGGTCGTTGTAGCAGACGACCCCGGTCGGGCGGCGCTCCATGTCGAGCAGCCTGCTCATGCCGTCCTTGCCACCTGCCAGGCTGATGGCCGTTTCGATCATCCAGTCGGAATTTGGCGTGATCCCGTTTTTCTCTAGGCATTCGATGTAGCCGCGCAAGCGCTCCATGCTCACCGCGTAGGTGCTGTTGCGTCCGATGAAGGCGATGTCCCGGTGCCCAAGGTCGATCAGGTGTTGGGTGGCGAGTTGGATACCGACGTAGTTGTCTGCCCCGACGAAGTCGGTCTCTTGGCCTTCGAACGCACGCATGACTGTTACGAACGGAAGGCCCCACTGGCGCAGCGAAGCGACCAGCTCGGGAGAGGTGCCGAAGGTGGGGCAGATGATGATGCCTGCGGCTTTCTGCTCCCGCATCGAGGCGAGTACCTGGCGCTGAACCTCCTGGTCTTCGGCAGTGTGGGCGAGGAGGGTGATGTAGTTCGACTCAAGCATCTTGCGCTCGGCGCCTACGAGAAGCTCCACGAAGAAGGAGTTGCTCAGGTCATTGACCACCATCCCGATGACGTTGGTCACGCCTTGCCTGAGGTTTGCGGCACTGCGGTTGTAGACGTAACCAAGCTGTTGAGCCGTCGCTCGCACCTTCTCGGCGGTGGCGGGGCGTACCAGGGGGCTGTTGTTCAGTACCAGCGAAACCGTGGATTTCGATACTCCACTGGCTTTGGCGATATCGGTGATGGTGACCTTGTCGTCGCTGGATGAGCTGCTCAACGTGAAATCCCGGTAATTGGCTAGGAACGTTCCAAAAGTACCAAGTTTTCTGACCGTTCCGCCAGTCGGAAGCGCTGAAGGTCTGACCCTATTCACTCTGCAGATCCGTTTGGATGCGCACGCCAGTGATTCCCACTTGATCTGAGCGCTGTCGACGAAGTGTGTTGACACGAGAAATCACACGTTTTACATTTTTGGAACGTTCCAAAAACGAAATGGAACGATCCAATAACAAAAAACTGGTGCGTGTCATGAAGTTTTTCCACTCCCTGCTTGCCATGCTCCGTTCGCGTTTCGACGCGACCGTCGCGTTCCCATCCTCGATCCCTGAGGGATCTTCTCAGCCTGATCTCGCCGCCCAGAGTCTCGAGTTGGCCGACCCCTTCGCGGGCGCCTTGGGCTTGGCATTCCTGGCTAATCCCGCAAGCGTCAGCCCCCGCTACTGAATCACAGTCTCGGGAGCTGCAATTCGAACCCAACACGGCGTAAGGATTTATGAAAAAGCTCATCACTGCGGATCAAGCCGCAACCCTGATCAACGACGGCGATACCGTTACCGTCAGTTCTTCCAGCGGCCTCGGTTGCCCAGATTCCGTACTGGCAGCTCTGGGGCAGCGTTATCGTGACAATGCTCATCCTGCAGGCCTGACGATGATTCACCCCATCGCCGCGGGTGACATGTACGGCATTAAGGGTATCGAGCACCTGGCACAGCCCGGGCTGATCAGCAAAGTGATGGCTGGCTCCTACCCGAGTGGGCCGTCGTCGCTGCCAATGCCAGAGATCTGGCGGATGATCACCGACAACGAGATCGCCGCTTACAACGTGCCGAGTGGCATCCTGTTCGACCTTCACAAAGATGCCGCTGCCAAGCGTCCTGGCGTGCTGACCAAGGTAGGCCTGGATACCTTCGCCGACCCAGCTCGTGAAGGCTGCGCGATGAACGCCCTGGGAGCTGAGAACCCCATCGTCCAGAAGGTGAACTTCGCTGGCGAAGAGTGGCTGTTCTTCCCAACCATCGTTCCGAAGGTCGCCATCATTCGCGCAACCACTGCGGATGAGCGAGGCAACCTCTCCTACGAGCATGAAGGAGGCCTTCTGGGTGCTCTGGATCAGGCACTGGCCGTACGAAACAACGGCGGTATCGTGATCGCCCAAGTTAAGCGAGTTGTCCGCGCTGGCTCGTTGAAGCCTCACGACGTACACGTTCCTTGCAACCTGGTCGACCACATCGTTGTGGCGCCGGATCAGATGCAGACCACGCAGGTCATTTACGACCCGGCAATCAGCGGTGAGATCCAGCAGCCGGACTCCTCGTTCGACTTCGCTGCCTGGGGCGCCGAAAAAGTGATCGCTCGCCGTGCAGCCATGCAGGTGGAGAAGGGCATGGCCGTGAACCTCGGCTTTGGCATCTCCGCGAACGTACCGCGGATTCTGCTGGAAGAAGGCCACAACGGTGCTGCTACCTGGGTCATCGAGCAGGGCGCTGTTGGCGGGATGCCTCTGTTGGGCTTCGCTTTCGGTTGCGCTGCCAACGCAGACGCCATCATGCCGTCCTCGGCTCAGTTCACCTACTTCCAGGGCGGCGGCTTCGACATGACGCTGCTGTCGTTCCTGCAGATCGACCGTCACGGCAACGTGAACGTCTCGAAGCTGCCAGGCAAACCGTACCTCACCGCAGGTTGCGGTGGCTTCGTCGACATCACCACACACGCTAAACGGATCGTGTTCTCCGGCTTCTTCACTGCGGGCGCCAAGCTCGAAGTGGGCAATGGCGAACTGCAAATTGTTCAGCCAGGCAAATCGCGCAAGCTGGTCGAGGCGGTGGATCACGTCACCTTCAGTGGTCGTATGGCCTTCGAACGTGGGCAGGACGTGACCTACGTGACTGAACGCTGCGTGATGAAGCTGACCGCTCAGGGCCTGATGGTTACTGAGGTCGCTCCGGGCATCGACCTGGAAAAAGATGTACTCGCACAAGCCGAGTTCCCGCTGCTGGTCGCCGACCACGTCGGCGTCATGAACCCAGCCCTGTTCACAGACGCCCTGATGGGTCTGCAACTGAAGGAGCGCCAAGCATGAGTGCTGAAGGCATCGTCTCCCTTGAGATCCAGGATCACGTAGCCATCGTCACGCTTGAGCGTCCAGCCAAGCTGAATGCACTGACTCCTGAAATGATCACTGAGCTGGGCAACGTTGTCAGCGATCTGGATAAGCGTACCGACCTGCGTGCAGTCGTTCTGACTGCCAGCGGTGACCGGGCGTTCTGTGTCGGCGCCGACATACGGGTTTGGTCGGGACTGCAGCCTCTCGACATGTGGCGTCAGTGGGTGCGTGACGGGCACCGCGTGTTCGACGCATGGGCCAATCTCCGCCTTCCCGTGATCGCTGCGATCAATGGCCATGCCTTTGGTGGTGGCCTTGAGCTCCTGGCAGCAGCGGACATTCGTGTCTCGGAGCCGGCAGCTACTTTCGCTCTTCCAGAGGCCGGCATCGCCACCTGCCCAGGCTGGTCGGGTACTCAGCGTCTGGTCAAGTTGATCGGCCCAAGCCAGGTCAAGCTCATGGCTCTGACTGGTCGCCGGATCGACGCACTCGAGGCGCAACGTGTAGGCCTGGTTCAGGACATCAGCGAGGTAGGCGGTGCACTGGCGCATGCCTTGGACATCGCAAAGCAGATCAGTAAGCAGGCGCCGATCTCGGTGCAGCTCACGAAACAACTCATCGACGCCGGCACCGGTATCAATGTAGCCGCCGTACTCGAAGGCATGGCCGGTGCTCTGGCCGCCACCACTCTCGATGCCAAAGAAGGCTTGGCAAGCTTCTCTGAGCGTCGTCCAGCGAATTACAACGGAGTCTGATATGAAGTTTTTGACCGTAGACAACGCAGCAGAAATCATCGGTAAGCCGTACCACGGCAAGATGCTCATTGACGGTGTTCTGTGCGAAGCAGCGAGTGGTACCAAACGTGAGCGCCGCAGCCCGGCTCACGATGTTCTGGTCGGTGTTTATCCAGAAGCTGCACAAGGTGATGCAGAGCGCGCAGTAGAAGCCGCTCGCGCTGCTTTCGACGCCGGCACCTGGTCGAATCTGTCTGGCCGTGAGCGTGCTGACTTCCTGCTGAAAGTCGCAGATGGTATTGCTGCCCGCGTTGAAGAGATGTCGCTGATCGAGTGCCTGGAAACCGGTAAACCACTGACTCAAGCACGTGGTGAAGTGAGCGGCTGTATCGACCTGTGGCGCTACGCTGCTTCGCTCGCTCGCACCCTGCATGGTGAAAGCTACAACACCCTGGGCGATGCTCACCTGGGCGTGGTTCTGCGTCAGCCTGTAGGTGTCGTATCCATGATCACCCCATGGAACTTCCCGATCTGGATCCTGAGCCAGAAGCTTCCGTTCGCTCTGGCTGCCGGCTGCACCGCGGTCATCAAGCCAAGCGAGCTGACCACCGGTACCACCGTAATTCTCGGTGAGATCCTGGTTGATGCAGGTCTGCCAAAAGGCGTCGTCAACATCGTGACCGGCCCAGGTTCTGTTGTTGGCCGTCCGCTGGTCGCCCACCCGAAAGTCGACATGGTGTCCTTCACTGGCTCCACCAAAGTTGGTCGCATGATCGCTTCCGAAGCGGGCGCAGCACTGAAGAAAGTCTCTCTGGAACTGGGCGGCAAAAACCCGCAGATCATCTTCCCTGACTGCGATTGGGAAGCTGCGGTCGATGCCGTTGTCTTCGGCGTGTACTTCAACGCCGGCGAATGCTGCAACAGCGGCAGCCGTATCCTGGTTCACAAGGACATCGCTGCTCGCTTCA
Organism: Pseudomonas sp. NPDC089407; assembly: GCF_044900445.1. Classification (NCBI taxonomy): domain Bacteria; kingdom Pseudomonadati; phylum Pseudomonadota; class Gammaproteobacteria; order Pseudomonadales; family Pseudomonadaceae; genus Pseudomonas; species Pseudomonas sp. NPDC089407. The sequence goes on along the minus strand of NZ_JBJDNB010000016.1, from coordinate 10,198 downwards.
CCGAAGCAGTTATCGAGCGCGCACGTCAGGTACCGGTGGGTGATCCTCTCCACCCGGAAGTCAAAGTTGGCTCGATCATCAGCGAGACCCAGCTGGGCGATATCCAGGCAGCAATCGACAGCGCCTTCAATGCTGGGGCGACCATCGCACTGGGCGGCGGTCGTCATGAGACCGACCGTGGCCTGTATCTGCAGCCGACCATCGTCACCGACGTTACTCCAGAGATGGCCATCGCTCGCGATGAAGTCTTCGGCCCAGTGCTGGCAGTGCTGACCTTCGAGACCGTTGATGAAGCCATCGATCTGGCCAACGACACCTGCTACGGCCTGTCGGCTGCTGTGTGGAGCAAGGACATCGACACTTGCCTGAAGGCTGCTCGTCGTATCGACGCCGGCACCGTCTGGGTGAACACCTTCCTGGATGGTTTCCCAGAACTGCCGTTCGGTGGCTTCCGTGATTCCGGCCTGGGTCGTGAGCTCGGCCTGCACGCAGTCGAAGATTACACCGAGCAGAAGACCATCCAGCTTCATATCGGTGAGCGTCAAAACTGGTGGCTGCCGAAGTAACGGCTAGCAGCATTTGATTAAAAATTGGAACGTTCCAATAGCTGGGTAATGCAGCCATGACGAATAACTACAAAAGCAAAGAACGGCCCATTGCGCTGGTAACTGGAGGACGTCGCGGCATTGGTGCCGCGATTGTCCTACGCCTGGCTCAAGACGGGTTTGATGTAGCGTTCACCTGCCGTAACGAAGACGAAGTGGCCCGTGAGCTGTGCGCTGAAGTTGAAGCGCTCGGTGGACGTGGCTTGGCAGTAGCAAGCGAATTGCAGAGCCTCGAAGCGCACACCGATCTTCTGGAGCAGATCCAGGAATGGGGCGGCAGCATCGACTGCCTGGTCAACAACGCGGGTATCGGCTCGCCGTCCCGCGGCGATCTGCTGGTCATGAAGCCGGAGGCTTTCGACCTGGTGCTCGAGACCAACCTGCGTGGGACTTTCTTCCTCACCCAGGCGGTCGCCAAGCAGATGATCGACAACTCATCTCCCCATCCTCGCAGCATCGTGAATGTTTCGAGCATAAGCGTGGAGCTGGCATCCCCTGAGCGCGGTGAATACTGCATGTCGAAAGCGGCACTGGGCATGTCCACCAAGCTTTTCGCTCTGCGTCTGGCAAGCGAAAGCATCGGCGTGTTCGAAGTGCGCCCGGGCGTGATTCGTACTGACATGACTGCAGGTGTCGCACAGAAGTACGAGCAACGCTTCAAGGATGGTCTGGTACCGATGGGCCGCTGGGGTGAAACCAATGACATCGCCTCCATCGTCAGTTCCCTGGCATCGGGGCAGTTTGGGTTCGCCACGGGTTCTGTCATTCACGCGGATGGCGGTCTCGCCATCCCTCGTCTGTGAGCACGGTCATGAAATTCGACTACATCATTGTCGGTGGCGGCTCCGCAGGATGCGTGTTGGCTAACCGGCTCAGTGAAAACCCGGGCAACAAGGTTCTTTTGTTGGAGGCGGGCGGCGCAGACAGCCACCCGTTCTTCGCCATGCCAGCCGGCTTTGCCAAGATGACGAAAGGCCGTGGTTCGTGGGGCTGGTCGACCGTTCCCCAGAAGCATCTGAAAAACCGCGTGCTGAACTTCACCCAGGCCAAGGTCATTGGCGGAGGCTCCTCCGTCAACGCTCAGATCTACACCCGTGGTGCTGCTGCGGACTATGACGAGTGGGCCAATGAGTGCGGTGCTGAGGGCTGGGCATACGAGGACGTTCTCCCTTACTTCAAGAAGGCTGAGAACAACCAACGGTTTGCCAACCAATACCACGGCTACCAAGGCCCGCTTGGCGTTTCGAATCCGATCAGCCCGCTGCCAATCTGCGAAGCGTTCTTCCAGGCAGGACAAGAGATGGGCATCCCGTTCAACCCTGATTTCAACGGGGCTGAACAAGATGGTTTGGGGTATTACCAACTGACCCAACTGAACGCCAAGCGCTCGTCAACTTCCGTGGCGTATCTGCGCCCTGCGATGAATCGCTCGAACCTTACGGTCATGCTGGGAGCGTTCACTCGCCGTATCGTGCTCAACGGAAAGCGTGCAGTTGGCGTTGAGGTTGTACAGCAAGGCTCCGATGATCCAGCGCTGTACGAGGCTACCCGCGAGGTCATTCTGAGCAGCGGCGCTATCGGCTCGCCCAAGGTACTGATGCAGTCTGGTATCGGCCCGGAAGATCACCTTCGTGAAGTTGGTGTGAAGATCGAGCATACGCTGGAAGGCGTTGGTAGCAACCTGCAGGATCACCTGGATCTGTTCGCCATCGCCGAATGCACCGGGAACCACACCTACGACCCATACGGCAAATTGCACATGGCCGCCTGGGCGGGGCTGCAATACCTGCTGCTGAAGAAGGGCCCAGTGGCCTCCAGCCTGTTTGAAACCGGTGGGTTCTGGTACGCCGATCCTTCCGCACGCTCCCCGGATATCCAGTTCCACCTGGGTCTGGGTTCGGGCATCGAGGCGGGTGTGGCGCACATGACCAACCCAGGGGTGACCTTGAACTCGGCGTTCCTACGGCCTCGCTCCCGAGGAACCGTGCGCTTGGCCAGTGCGAACCCGGCTGATGCTCCGCTCATCGACCCGAACTACTTCGCAGATCCGTATGACCGGGAGATGTCCCTGCGTGGCCTGCGTTTGGCACGTCAGATCCTGGCGCAGCCAGCACTGCAGCGGTATGTGCTCTCCGAGAAGCTGCCTGGCCCTGAAAAGATCTCCGACGAGGAGCTCTTCGAATACGCCTGCGCTAACGCGAAGACCGACCATCACCCAGCGGGCACCTGCCGTATGGGTCAGGGTGACGATGCCGTGGTATCCACCGACCTGAAAGTCCACGGACTTGAGGGACTGCGTGTCGTGGATGCCTCGATCATGCCACGAGTGAACAGCAGCAACACCAATGCGCCGACCATCATGATCGCCGAGAAAGCGGCTGATCTCATTCTTGGCAAAGCCCCCCAGACTGAGGAGAAGTCCCGTGAATATTCTGTTGCCCACGCTTGATGGCCGCATTGAGCGCTACGACCTTCAAAATGCAGACGCGCCGTTCGCCAAGTTCGAAAAGCGTCCCCTGAGCCGCATCGCTTACGCTGCCGCTCACGTCGTGATCGATCCTGCTCGTCCTGCCAATCCATGGGACGAGACCGTTGCCATCGACTGGGACAAGACCTTGGGCTTCCGTGAGTATCTGTGGAGCCTGGGCTTCAAAATCGCTGAAGCCATGGACACTGCCCAGCGTGGTATGGGCCTGGGTTGGAAAGAGTCCGCAGAACTGATCCGTCGAAGCGTTACTCATGCTCGCCAGATCGAAGGTGCAGACCTGAGCTGTGGCGTGGGGACTGACCAATTGGTCGTTACCCCGTCTACCACCCTGGACGACGTACTGGCCGCGTACCGCGAGCAGTTCGAAGTGGTCGACAGCGTTGGCGGCAGCGCGATCCTGATGGCTAGCCGTGCCCTGTGCGCTGTGGCCAAGGGCGGCGAGGACTACGAGAAGGTCTACTCGACTCTGCTCGGCGAGGCACGTCAGAAAGTCGTTCTGCACTGGCTGGGCGAAGCTTTCGACTCCAACCTGCACGGGTACTGGGGCAGCACTGATGTGCCGACCGCGATGAACACCGTGCTTTCGATCATCGAGTCGAACGTGGACAAGGTCGACGGTATCAAGATCTCGCTGCTGGAAGCTGAGTGGGAAATCGAGCTTCGCCGTCGTCTGCCGGAGGGCGTCAAGCTCTACACCGGTGATGATTTTAACTTCGGTGAACTGATCGCAGGTGATGCCACTCACCACTCGCACGCCCTCCTGGGGATCTTCGATCCAATCGCACCGGTTGCAGCTCATGCACTGGCTGCACTGACCGATGGTGATCTGGCGCGCTATCACGCGCTGATGAATCCCACCGTGGCGCTGTCTCGTGAAATCTTCAAGGCTCCGACTCGCTACTACAAAGCAGGCGTTGTGCTGTTGGCGTGGCTGAACGGCCACCAAGATCACTTCACCATGCTTGGCGGGATGCAGTCGGCTCGTTCGCTTTCCCACTACAGCGAAGTCTTCCGTCTGGCCGACCAAGCCGGCGTGTTGATTCAGCCTGAGTTGGCGGTAGAGCGTATGAAAGGTCTCGCTTCGGTATACGGCGGCATCACCGGCTAATCGCTGCTGCGCAACGGTACAGGGTTCGTGAACGCGAACCCTGTTCTGCGTGAAGAACAAGAAGGGATACCCCATGAATACTGCCACTGAAACTGTGTCTGAAAATGCTTCCCAAGCAGTGGATAAGAAGGATCTGCACCGGGTGATTGTCGCGAGCATCGCCGGGAGCGCCATGGAGTGGTACGACTTCTCGATTTACGGCACCGCTTCGGCGCTGATTTTTTCAGAGCTGTTTTTCCCCGGACTGGACAAGGTCACGGCGCTGCTGGCTATCTTCGCCACCTATGCGGTGGGGTTTGTTGCGAGGCCATTCGGCGGTCTGTTCTTCGGTCGCGTGGGTGACCGTAAAGGCCGCAAGTTCGTACTGGTTTCTACCGTATTGCTGATGGGGGTTTCGACGCTGCTGATCGGGCTCCTGCCTACCTATGGGCAGATCGGTGCGTGGGCAACAGGCTTATTGGTGGTATTGCGTTTAATGCAAGGTTTTGGCTCAGGGGCTGAGCAAGCTGGCGCCTCTCTGATCGTGGCCGAGTTCGCGCCGAAAGAGACCCGCGGCTTCTACGCGTCCTTGCCTTTTGCCGGCATCATCATTGGCATCCTGCTGGCTGCGGGCATGTTCTCGCTCGTGCAGCAAATGCCTCATGACGACTTCATGGCCTGGGGCTGGCGCATTCCGTTCCTCTTCAGCATCGTGGTGATTGCAGTCGGCATCATCATTCGGCTGCGGGTGAAGGAAAGCCCGGTCTTCGAAGAAATGAAACGGAAGAAACTCGCCAGCAAGCAGCCGGTGAAGGATCTCCTGCGCTACTCACGCAAAAACTTGGTGGTGGCCTGCTGCCTGCGAATTGGCGAAAACGGAACCTCGTACCTCTATCAGGTTTTTGCCTTGAGCTACTTGGCCAAGGTGCTTTTGGTCGACAAGTCGATCGGCACGTTGGGCCTGATCGTGGCTGCAGGTATCTCGGTTTTTACCATCCCACTCATAGGCTACCTGTCCGACCGACTGGGTCGCCGCGTCATGTATCGGGTGACGTCGCTGATCGCAGCTCTCTGGGCATTCCCTGCCTTCTGGCTTTTCAACACCATGGACTCAACCTTGATCGTGCTGGGCATGGTTGTGGCTATCAGCCTGGGCGCTTTTGGCATGTACTCGGTGCAGGCTGCCTACTTCCCTGAACTGTTTGATGCCCGCTATCGGTACACCGGGATCGCGGTGAGCAAAGAATTTGCAGCGCTCGTGTCTGGCGGTATCGCCCCATTTATTGCTGCAGCACTACTGAGTTGGTCAGGGAATCATTATTGGCCAGTTGCGGCTTACGTTGTTCTTTTGGCGGGGATCTCATTCGTGGCGACATTCTTTGCGTCTGAGACGCGTGGATCCGAAATAAGTATTTGACCTTTGATAGTTCTAATAAAAACGAGGCGTATATGAACGTTCAACTCGACATGCCCGTGCGGGCGACTGCTACGTCTGCGGCGAAATTAGCTTTCATCTTGGTAACCAGCCTGTTTTTCATGTGGGGTTTTTCTCATGGATTACTAGATGTGCTGAATAAGCACTTCCAAGACACTTTGAATGTAAGCAAGGCGCAGTCGGGCTTTCTGCAGGCAGCATATTTCGGGGCGTACTTCGTCGTTGCTCTGCCTATTGGTGCCTTTATGGATCGCTGTGGCTACAAAGCCGGAATCTTGGTAGGTCTCGCGCTCTTCGCGTTGGGGGCGCTGCTCTTCATTCCAGCCACTAGCGCCGGCACCTTTGTGGCCTTCTTGGGAGCACTCTTCATCCTGGCATGCGGGCTGGGTTGCCTGGAGACCGCCGCCAACCTCTATGCTTCCGTACTCGGCAAGCCAGAAACCGCTGAGCGGCGCCTCAACTTTGCGCAATCGTTCAATGGACTCGGTGTGTTTATCGGCCCATTGATCGGTGGCTCGCTCTTCTTTGCGCCACCTGTAGCGCTGATCGGCCTGACCCTTGACCCGGTGATGCTGACCTACGCCACGCTGGGGCTGGTTGTGATTGTCATGATGGCCGTGTTCGCGGCGGTTCCTCTGCCGGAGATTCAGACGGTCGGTACGTCGAATTCCCGCTCGAGTGTTGCGCGCTCCCTGTGGTCTCACTCGAATTTCACTGGGGCGCTGGTAGCCCAGTTCTTCTACATGGCTGCCCAAGTGGGTGTAGGTGCTTTCTTCATTAACTACGCCATCGAGCACTGGAGTGGCCTGACCACTCAAAAGGCTTCCTACTTGTTGTCGGTTGCCATGCTGAGTTTCATGGTGGGTCGATTCATCAGCACGCTGTTGATGAGCTTGGTTCCTGCCACGGTCATGCTCGTGGCATATGCGCTCATCAACGCCGGTCTTTGTGCGGTGGCTGTCGCGGGTATCGAAGAGCTTTCGGTCTACGCCCTGATCGCGGTGTTCTTTTTCATGTCCATCCTGTACCCCAGCATTTTCGCGATGGGCGTGAAGAACCTGGGGGCGCACACCAAAAAGGCCGGCTCCTACTTGGTGATGACGCTCGTGGGCGGCGCTATCGCACCGTACTGCATGGGCACTATTGCTGATGCTTACGGCACTGCTACTGCATTTCTTATTCCCCTAGCGTGTTTCTTGGTCGTAGCTGGATACGGCATCAAACAACATCGCAAGGCATGAGCGCAGGTGATTGATTGACTTTGGGGTTCTCCGCTTGATCAGTCACCGGCTAAAGGTGGTCATTTGCACCGTCATTGCTTAAGTCTTTCACACGCTTTTGGCTTGAGTAGTGCGGTGCCTTTTTTGCCACTCTAAAACCCTGATTTATTTCTACCGCTTTAGGAATGCTACTTGCCTGCAGCTCTTAACCTTCTTCATAAAACTCTGCCTTTTCCAATAAATAAAACAAGACTTAAGGTGTCCTGCATGAAGTTCAAAATTCTCGGCGTTGTTCTGGGTGCGTTTACTGCTGCTGGTTTGCTGCCGGTGGAAGCCTATGCGACAAACTTTAGTGGCTATTTCAGGACGGGGGTAGGAAACTCCTCCCAAGGTGGCAAGCAGTCATGCTTCCAACTTCCAGGGGCGGGCTCGAAATACCGTCTCGGAAACGAATGTGAGCAGTACCTGGAGCTTGATCTTCGCCAAGATCTGCTAAAGCTCGATGATGGGTCTGTTGTGAGCGTCGAGGGGATGGCGCAGTTCTACAACGAGTACGGACACGAACTGAAATTTGACGGGGACTACGGTTTCACCCGGATGTCGCAGCTGTATGCAGAGTGGAGCAAGATGCCGGCGCTCAACGGGGGCTCGTTCTGGGCCGGGCGTCGCTACTACAACCGTAACGATATCCATATCAGCGACTACTACTACTGGAACCAGAGTGCCACGGGCTTTGGCTTCGATCAGGTCGAGTGGAATGGGCTCAAGTACAGCTACGTCTTTTCTCGCAAGGACAATGTCTTTCAGCAGGACATGGTCACCCGCCATGACTTCACCGTGGGTGGGATCAACACCAACCCTGGCGGCGAAGTACAGTTCGGTTTGAGCTATCTGGATAAGCCGAGCCGCGACGGAGCTCATGCGGGCTGGTCTGCGGTGGTGCAGCACCGGCAAGAAGCTTTCCTGGGTGGGGTGAACAAGTTTGCCGTGCAGTACGGCAAGGGCCCTGGTACTGCACTGGGTTACACCGGTGACTCGACCCTGGACAACAGCAACCAGAGCTGGCGTCTGGTTGAGTTCTTCGATTGGCAGGTTACCCGTGCCTTCAGCGGCCAGTTCCAGGTGGTCTACCAGAAGGACACCCGACCAGATGGTCAGGATCAAAATTGGCTATCTGTGGGTGTGCGCCCAATTTATGCTTTTACCGACCAGTTCAAGTTTGTCACCGAGATCGGTCGCGATCAGGTGGAAGCTCCAGGCGGGACGCGGAAACTCACCAAGTACACGGTTGCTCCCACCTGGTCGCCAAAAGGGGCGGGCTTTTGGGATCGTCCGGAAATTCGTCTGTACTACACCTACGCGACCTGGAACAAAGCAGCCCAAAATGCTGCAGACCTGACATCGCCAGGATCAGCTCTGTCTAACACGGGGGCCTTCGGCAGTGATTTGCACGGCTCGAACGTCGGTGTCCAGATCGAATACTGGTGGAAGTAGATATGGAAGGTGCAGGGGCATGGAAAATTGAAAGGGCCAGATTAAGGGTACTAAGCTCCATGTCTGGCTAGAGATCCGCCATCGTTATCGTCATGTCCTAAGTGAACGGTCTCAATAGGTTCACCTTCAGTTTTTGACCGAGCGGCCCTAAGGGTGCTTGTGGAGTCTTGATCCACTATCAAGACTCCACAGAAGATATTTTCCAAGTGAAAATGGGATTACAAGGACGTAGGTTACCTAGCTTGCCACTGAACGAGCGGTTGGATCATGGCTGCTCCTTGAGCTATCTCGCCTGCGCCCGTGAAGGAGCTCTAGAGTAAGACCCCCCCCGTGGGCGCCTGTGTTGGGTTGCTCAACGGTAAGCGTCTGCCGAACACATCTTGCACCAGCCCGTTTTGGTGCGGGGTCAGCATATGAGCGAAGGTTAGTGCGCTGTGAACCAGCTGGGGTGTAGCACAGGAAAATGTTCCTTCAGCCAATCCACAAACGCGTCGACCTGAGGCGCAAGATGCGTTCTGCTTGGATAAAGCACGGATACCAGGCGAGGCTTTGGACGAAATGCCCTGAGCACTTCAACCAATTCTCCGCTTGCGAGGAATGTCTCAACGGCAATTCCAGGAGCTTGAACAATGCCGAAACCTGCAACACCGCATTGAACGTAGGCATTCGACTCATTCACAGTGATTCCACCATGAGGCGTGTGTGGACGATCTTCGCCGTCTACCGAGAAGTGCCAAGGCAGCGGTCTGTTATTTTGACCGGAAAGGAAGCTTACACATTGGTGGTCTGCTAGATCTTGTAGGGTTATGGGTGCCTCGCAGGCTTGTAGATAACTTGGAGACGCACAGGTCACCATGGTGGCGGTGCCAATTTCTCTGGCCACCATGCTTGAATCCGGGAGGTCACCAATTCGCACTACACAGTCGATGCCCTCGGCGACGAGATCTACCGTACGGTCGGTCACGCCTAGCGCAAGCTCGATTTCGGGAAATGCCTCTGTAAATCTCCTAAGGCTTTCCATGAAGCTGCGCTGGGAAAATGCAGTGGGGATGTCTATTCGAAGCCGACCTCGCAGCGTCGATCCACTACGGTCGAACATGGAAGTGGTTTCTGCGATGGTTGCTAAAATCTCTTTGACGCGTTCGTAAAACCGCTCGCCCTCAGCCGTCAGCTTTACTTTACGGGTAGTGCGCTGGAACAGACGGACACCCAGCGAGGCTTCCAAATCCTGAATGGTGCGTGTGACGTGCGGGCGTCCGGCCTGTATTGCCTCAGCGACTTTGGTGAAGCTCCCCAACTCCGCTAGCTTGGCGAATACTTGCATCGACTGTAGGAGCTCCATAAGTCTCTTCTCGGAAAGCTGTTAACTGGATGATTGTTGCTGATCAGGATAACAATCCTGTTCGTTTCTGCACATTTATCTGTGGCCGGGAAACCTCAACAATGTCCTCAGCTTAAGGGAGGAGCTTTCCTCACCTGCACATTCAAAATTGTTGGAGACAGAAAATGAAAGCGTGGCTTCTGAAGGATTTCGGCTTGGATAATCTGGTACAGGGCGAAACGGAAACCCCCGTGCCCCAAGCTGGTGAACTGCTGGTTAAAGTAGGCGCTGTATCACTAAATTTCCGGGACAAGGCCATCGTTGATGGCATCTATGAACCTCACATGGTGCCCAAGCCACTGATCCCCGTCAGCGATGCGGCGGGTACTGTTGTGGCAGTTGGTGATGGTGTCAGCCGCTTCGCTATCGGAGATCGGGTCAACTCACACCTCTACTCACGTTGGTTGGACGGCATGCCTGGGCCAGATGAGCCTAACTACTGCTTTGGCTCGCCATTGCCTGGTGGTCTGGCGGAATACATGATCATC
>NZ_JBJDNB010000015.1:125426-146405 GCF_044900445.1 Pseudomonas sp. NPDC089407 | reverse complement strand
GCCGGTGTTCGCGGGACAAGCCCGCTCCCACAAGTTTCACCAAATCAATAAGTTAGAGTTTGTTCTATGAGAGCGGGTTTACCCGCGAAGAGGCCGGCAGAGGCTTACACGGACTTGCTCACCTCTTCCGCTTCGGGCGCCTGTTGCTCGGCCCCTTTCTCTTCCGCCTCGGTATCCTCCGCCGCCACCGGTGCCTGCATTACATCCTGCACGGTCTGCTCATCCACCCGCGGGTCCAGCGCTGCCGACAACGGCGAGCCGGCCGCCGGCATTGCCACGTGGCCCAACGGGGCGTCCTGCACCTGGTGCAGGCCGGTAACCGCTTTCGGTCGGATGCGCCACACCAGCACCAGCGCAAAGAACACAAAGAAGGCATACAGCATCTGCGGCCCCAGCACCTTCATCAGCACGCCAGCCGCCAATGGCCCGATACAGGCACCCACGCCATAGGTCACCAGCAACATCGCGGTCAACGACACCCGCCGCTCGCTTTCCACATGGTCGTTGGAAAACGCCACCGCCAGCGGGTACAGGCAGAACTGCAGCAAGGAAATCAGGAAGCCGATGCCGAACAGCAATTCCAGCGGCACGCTGGGCAGGATCGCCAGCGGCGCAGCCGCCAGCGCCAGGCCTACCGCCACGCTGCGGATCAGCACCGCGCGGTCATAGCGGTCCGACAGCCAGCCCAGCGGCCACTGCACCAGCAAGCCGGCAAAAATACAGCTACCCATGAACAGACCGATCTGCTCGGTGCTCATGCCCTGGCTGGAGGCATACAAAGGCGCCAGGCCGTAGAATGAGCCAACGATCAGCCCCGAGCCCAGCACCGTGCTGAGCGACTGCGGCACGCGCTTGATGAAGAACTTCGGTTCCATCGGTGCCGGGCGCAACGGCGCCGGGTGAATGCGCCGGGTCATCGCCACCGGCACCAGGCACAGGGCGAAGCACATGGCGACCAGCATCAGCAGTTCCGGGCCGAGCTGCGGGTGCACCACCAGGATCAGCTGGCCAAGCACCAGGCCCAGGTACGAGGCAATCATATAGCCGCTGAACACCGCGCCACGGTGCTTCACATCGGCCTGCTCGTTGAGCCAGCTTTCAATGACCATGTACTGGCACATCATGCCCAGGCCGACGATCATGCGCAGCCCGACCCAGGCCGGTAGCCAGCTGGTCAGGCCATGGCCGAGCACCGCAGCGCCGACGATGCCGGCGCAGGTGGCATAAGCGCGTATGTGCCCAACCCGACCGATCAACCGGTGGCCGACCTTGCCGCCCAGCGCCAGGCCAAAGTAGTTGGCGGCCATCAGCGCACCAATCCACAGGCTGTCGACATGGTCGGCGGCCAGGCGCAGGGCCAGGTAGGTACTGAGCAGGCCCGAACCGATCAACATCATCAGCGCGGCGAAATACAACGACTGAAACGGCTTCCATATATTTCGCATAGGTCCCGTGAAGCTCCCTTGGTCAGGTGGCGGGGGTGCTAGCAGCATAAGGGCAAAATTTGCCTGGCGCAGGCCCCCTGAAGCGATTTGCCGCTACGGGGGCGTGTCCGGTGCAGGTCGTGTCGCGATCAGGCCTGTGCCGCCAGCACCCGGCGCTCCCATGGGGTGATCTCATCGAAGAAATCGGTCAGCTCCAGGGTCTTGCTGGCGATGTAGCCTTCGATGAACTCGCTGCCGAACAGTTCCCGCGCCAGCGCACTTCGCTTGAGCCGCTCCAGCGCTGCATGCAAGGTGCACGGCAGGCTCAGGTGCTCGGGCACTTGGAACTCGCCCTGAATGGCCGGCGACGGCTGCAGGCGCTGTTCAATGCCGTGCAGCCCGGCTGCCAGGCTGGCAGCGATGGCCAGGTACGGGTTGGCATCGGCGCCGGGCAGGCGGTTTTCCACCCGCCGCGCCACCGCTGCACTGGCCGGAATGCGCAGGCCGGCGGCGCGGTTGTCCTCGGACCAGCAGGCGTTGTTCGGTGAGGCATAGGGGTGGCACAGGCGCTGGTAGGAGTTGACGTTGGGCGCGAACAACGCAGTGAAGTCGGCCAGGCACGCCTGCAAACCGCCAATGAAGTGGTGGAAGGTGTCGGCCGCCAAGCCTTGCTCATCACTGAACACGTTGCGGCCGCTGGCCACGTCCACCAGGCTCTGGTGAATGTGCATGGAGCTGCCGGGCGTGTGTGCCAGCGGCTTGGCCATGCACACCACGGTCAGCCCGTGCTTGAGCGCCACTTCCTTGAGCAGGTGCTTGAACAGGAAGGTCTGGTCGGCCAGCAGCAGCGGGTCGCCGTGCAGCAAGTTGATCTCGAACTGGCTGACGCCCATTTCGTGCATGAAGGTATCGCGCGGCAGGCCCAGCGCGGCCATGCACGTATAGACCTCGTTAAAGAACGGGCGCAGGCCGTTGTTGGAGCTGACACTGAATGCCGAATGGCCCTGCTCGCGGCGGCCGTCGATACCCAGCGGTGGCTGGAACGGCTGCAGCGGGTCGCTGTTGGCGGCAAAAACGAAGAACTCCAGCTCGGTCGCCACCACCGGCGCCAGGCCTAGCGCTGCATAGCGGGCGATCACCGCCTTGAGCTGGCCACGGGTGGATAGCGCGGATGGCCGGCCATCCAGCTCATTGGCATCGCAAATGGCCAGGGCGCGGCCGTCACTGCTCCAGGGCAGGCGATGGACCTGGCTGGGCTCGGCCACCAGTGCCAGGTCGCCGTCGTCGCTGCCGTAGAACTTCGCTGGCGGGTAGCCGCCCATGATGCATTGCAGCAGTACACCCCGGGCCATCTGCAGGCGGCGGCCTTCGAGGAAACCTTCTGCGGTCATCACCTTGCCGCGCGGGACGCCATTGAGGTCGGGGGTGACGCATTCGATTTCATCGATGCCCTGGAGCTGAGCGGTGCTCATGACGCTTGTCCTTGTTGTTGGAGGCTGACAACAACATAGGCTGGGGGTGTTTAAAATATCAAGCAGCCTGGTTAGCGCCTGTGCTGGCCTCTTCGCGGGTAAACCCGCGCCTACACGTACAGCACAACATTCGAAACCTGCGCGGTCCCTGTAGGAGCGGGTTTACCCGCGAAGACGCCGCTACAGGAGACAGCTATTCCCGCAAGGTCATGCCATTGGCCGGCAGCGGCAAGGCGGTCTTGTAGCGCACCTGCTTCAAAGCAAAGCTCGACCGTATATTGGCCACCCCCGGCAACCGCGTCAGGTAATCGAGAAAGCGCTCCAGCGCCTGGATGCTCGGCAGCAGTACCCGCAGCAGGTAATCCGGGTCGCCGGTCATCAGGTAGCACTCCATCACTTCGGGCCGTTCGGCAATCTCTTCCTCAAAACGGTGCAGTGACTGCTCGACCTGCTTCTCCAGGCTGACATGGATGAACACATTCACATCCAGCCCCAGCACTTCGGGCGACAGCAAGGTCACTTGCTGGCGGATCACCCCCAGTTCCTCCATGGCCCGCACCCGGTTGAAGCAGGGCGTGGGCGACAGGTTTACCGAGCGTGCCAGCTCGGCGTTGGTGATGCGGGCGTTCTCCTGCAGGCTGTTGAGAATGCCTATATCGGTACGATCAAGTTTGCGCATGAGACAAAATCACCGGTTTTTTATGTTTATGCGGAATGTTTATCTGCCCCGTACGACAAAGGCAATCAACTTGAGAGAAAAATTCTCCTGCCGGGCCACTAAGATGTAGGGGACGCTGACTTACCAGTCACAAGCCGGTACTCAGCGGCGGCCGCTTCAGAGCTCACAAAAACAAATACCCCGAGCGAGCGTAAAAAGCATGAACGAGTACGCCCCCCTGCGTTTGCATGTGCCCGAGCCCACCGGCCGGCCAGGCTGCCAGACCGATTTCTCCTACCTGCGCCTGAACGACGCAGGTCAAGCCCGTAAACCCCCGGTCGATGTCGATGCTGCCGACACCGCCGACCTGTCCTACAGCCTGGTCCGCGTGCTCGATGAGCAAGGCAACGCGCAAGGCCCGTGGGCCGAAGACATCGACCCGCAAATTCTCCGCCAGGGCATGCGCGCCATGCTCAAGACGCGGATCTTCGACAGCCGCATGGTGGTTGCCCAGCGCCAGAAGAAAATGTCCTTCTACATGCAGAGCCTGGGCGAAGAAGCCATCGGCAGCGGCCAGGCACTGGCGCTGAACCGCACTGACATGTGCTTCCCGACCTACCGCCAGCAAAGCATCCTGATGGCCCGCGACGTGTCGCTGGTCGAAATGATTTGCCAGCTGCTGTCCAACGAGCGCGACCCGCTCAAGGGCCGCCAGTTGCCGATCATGTACTCGGTACGCGAGGCCGGCTTCTTCACCATCAGCGGCAACCTGGCGACCCAGTTCGTGCAGGCCGTCGGCTGGGCCATGGCGTCTGCGATCAAGGGCGATACCAAGATTGCCTCGGCGTGGATCGGCGACGGCGCCACCGCCGAGTCGGACTTCCACACCGCCCTCACCTTCGCCCACGTGTACCGCGCCCCGGTGATCCTCAACGTGGTCAACAACCAATGGGCGATTTCGACCTTCCAGGCCATTGCCGGTGGCGAGTCGACGACCTTCGCCGGCCGTGGCGTGGGTTGCGGCATTGCCTCGCTGCGGGTTGACGGCAACGACTTCGTCGCTGTGTACGCCGCCTCGCGCTGGGCCGCCGAGCGCGCCCGCCGTGGGCTTGGCCCAAGCCTGATCGAGTGGGTCACCTACCGTGCCGGGCCGCACTCGACCTCCGACGACCCGTCCAAGTACCGCCCCGCCGATGACTGGAGCCACTTCCCGCTGGGCGACCCGATCGCCCGCCTGAAGCAGCACCTGATCAAGATCGGCCACTGGTCCGAGGAAGAACACCAGGCCACCACGGCGGAGTTCGAAGCCGCGGTCATCGCCGCGCAGAAGGAAGCCGAACAGTACGGCACCCTGGCCAATGGTCACATCCCGAGCGCCGCCTCGATGTTCGAGGACGTGTACAAGGAAATGCCCGACCACCTGCGCCGTCAACGCCAGGAACTGGGGGTTTGAGATGAACGACCACAACAACAGCATCAACCCGGAAACCGCCATGGCCACCACCACCATGACCATGATCCAGGCCCTGCGCTCGGCCATGGATGTCATGCTTGAGCGCGACGACAATGTAGTGGTGTACGGCCAGGACGTCGGTTACTTCGGCGGCGTGTTCCGCTGCACCGAGGGCCTGCAGACCAAGTACGGCAAGTCGCGTGTGTTCGACGCCCCGATCTCAGAGAGCGGCATCGTCGGCACCGCCGTGGGCATGGGCGCCTATGGCCTGCGCCCGGTGGTGGAAATCCAGTTCGCCGACTACTTCTACCCGGCTTCCGACCAGATCGTTTCCGAGATGGCGCGCCTGCGTTACCGTTCGGCCGGCGAGTTCATCGCCCCGCTGACCCTGCGCATGCCTTGCGGCGGCGGCATCTATGGCGGCCAGACCCACAGCCAGAGCCCGGAAGCGATGTTCACCCAGGTGTGCGGCCTGCGCACGGTCATGCCGTCCAACCCGTATGACGCCAAAGGCCTGCTGATTGCCTCGATCGAATGCGACGACCCGGTGATCTTCCTTGAGCCCAAGCGCCTGTACAACGGCCCCTTCGACGGCCACCACGACCGCCCGGTAACCCCGTGGTCGAAGCACCCGCACAGTGCCGTGCCCGACGGCTACTACACCGTACCGCTGGACAAGGCCGCCATTACCCGCCCAGGCAATGACGTGACCGTGCTGACCTACGGCACCACCGTGTATGTGGCCCAGGTGGCCGCCGAAGAAAGCGGCGTCGACGCCGAAGTGATCGACCTGCGCAGCCTGTGGCCGCTGGACCTGGACACCATCGTCGAGTCGGTGAAAAAGACCGGCCGCTGCGTGGTGGTGCACGAGGCCACCCGTACATGCGGCTTCGGTGCCGAACTGGTGTCGCTGGTGCAGGAACACTGCTTCCACCACCTGGAGGCGCCGATCGAGCGCGTCACCGGTTGGGACACACCCTACCCTCACGCACAGGAATGGGCTTACTTCCCAGGGCCTTCGCGGGTAGGTGCGGCACTGAAAAAGGTCATGGAGGTCTGAATGGGCACGCACGTCATCAAGATGCCGGACATTGGCGAAGGCATCGCGCAGGTCGAGTTGGTGGAATGGTTCGTCAAGGTCGGCGACATCATCGCCGAGGACCAGGTGGTGGCCGACGTCATGACCGACAAGGCCACTGTGGAAATCCCTTCGCCGGTCAGCGGCAAGGTTTTGGCCCTGGGTGGCCAGCCGGGTGAAGTGATGGCGGTCGGCAGCGAGCTGATTCGCATCCAAGTAGAAGGCAGCGGCAACCATGTGGATGTGCCAACGGCCAAACCGGTCGAGGCCCCTGCTGCCCCTGTGGCGGCCAAGCCAGCGCCACAGCAGGACGTTAAACCCGCTGCGTACCAGGCGCCTGCCAACCACGAGGCAGCCCCGATCGTGCCACGCCAGCCGGGCGACAAGCCACTGGCCTCGCCCGCCGTGCGCAAGCGCGCCCTGGATGCCGGTATCGAACTGCGTTACGTGCATGGCAGCGGCCCGGCCGGGCGCATCCTGCACGAAGACCTCGACGCCTTCATGAGCAAGCCGCAAGGCAGTGGCGGCCAGGCTTCGAATGGCTATGCCAAGCGCACCGACAGCCAGCAGGTGCCGGTCATCGGCCTGCGCCGCAAGATCGCCCAGCGCATGCAGGACGCCAAGCGCCGCGTTGCGCACTTCAGCTACGTGGAAGAAATCGACGTCACCGCCCTGGAAGCCTTGCGCCAGCAACTCAACAGCAAGCATGGCGACAGCCGTGGCAAGCTGACCCTGCTGCCGTTCCTGGTGCGCGCACTGGTGGTGGCTTTGCGTGACTTCCCGCAGATCAACGCCACCTATGACGACGAAGCGCAAATCATCACCCGCCATGGCGCGGTGCATGTGGGCATCGCCACCCAAGGTGACAACGGCCTGATGGTACCGGTGCTGCGCCATGCCGAAGCCGGCAGCCTGTGGAGCAACGCTGGCGAAATCTCGCGCCTGGCCTTTGCAGCGCGCAACAACAAGGCCGGCCGCGAAGAGCTGTCTGGTTCGACCATCACCCTGACCAGCCTTGGCGCACTGGGCGGGATCGTCAGCACACCGGTGGTCAACACCCCGGAAGTGGCAATCGTCGGCGTCAACCGCATGGTCGAACGGCCGGTGGTGATCGACGGCCAGATCGTCGTGCGCAAGATGATGAACCTGTCCAGTTCGTTCGACCACCGTGTGGTCGATGGCATGGACGCCGCACTGTTCATCCAGGCCGTGCGTGGCCTGCTCGAACAACCCGCCTGCCTGTTCGTGGAGTGAGCATGCAACAGACTATCCAGACTACCCTGCTGATCATCGGCGGCGGCCCTGGCGGCTACGTGGCTGCCATTCGCGCCGGGCAACTGGGCATTCCAACCGTGCTGGTGGAAGGCCAGGCACTGGGTGGCACCTGCCTGAACATCGGCTGCATCCCGTCCAAGGCGCTGATCCACGTGGCCGAGCAGTTCCACCAGGCTTCGCGCTTTACCGAACCCTCGCCGCTGGGCATCAGTGTGGCTTCGCCGCGCCTGGACATTGGCCAGAGCGTGGTGTGGAAGGACGGCATTGTCGACCGCCTGACCACCGGTGTTGCGGCCCTGCTGAAAAAGCATGGGGTGAAAGTGGTGCACGGTTGGGCCAAGGTGCTCGATGGCAAGCAGGTCGAGGTCGATGGCCAGCGTATCCAGTGCGAACACCTGTTGCTGGCCACGGGCTCCAGCAGCGTCGAATTGCCGATGCTGCCGCTGGGCGGGCCGGTGATTTCCTCGACCGAAGCCCTGGCACCGAAAGCACTGCCGCAACACCTGGTGGTGGTCGGCGGTGGCTATATCGGCCTGGAGCTGGGCATCGCCTACCGCAAGCTGGGCGCGCAGGTCAGCGTGGTGGAAGCGCGTGAGCGCATCTTGCCGACCTACGACAGCGAGCTGACCGCGCCGGTGGCCGAGTCGCTGGAGAAGCTGGGCATCGCCGTGCACCTGGGCCATAGCGTCGAGGGATACGAAAATGGCTGCCTGCTGGCCAATGATGGCAAGGGGGGGCAACTGCGCGTGGAGGCCGACCAGGTACTGGTGGCCGTCGGCCGCCGCCCACGCACCAAAGGTTTCAACCTGGAATGCCTGGACCTGAAGATGAACGGCGCGGCCATTGCCATCGACGAGCGCTGCCAGACCAGCATGCACAACGTCTGGGCCATTGGCGACGTAGCCGGCGAGCCGATGCTGGCGCACCGGGCCATGGCCCAGGGCGAGATGGTAGCCGAAATCATCGCCGGCAAAAGCCGACGCTTCGAGCCGGCTGCGATTGCTGCGGTGTGCTTCACCGACCCGGAAGTAGTGGTGGTCGGCAAGACCCCGGAGCAGGCCAACCAGCAAGGCCTGGACTGCATCGTTGCGCAGTTCCCGTTCGCCGCCAACGGCCGGGCCATGAGCCTGGAAGCGAAAAGCGGTTTCGTACGTGTGGTAGCGCGCCGGGACAACCACCTGATCGTGGGTTGGCAAGCGGTTGGCGTGGCGGTTTCCGAGCTGTCCACGGCGTTTGCCCAGTCGCTGGAGATGGGCGCGTGCCTGGAGGACGTGGCCGGTACCATCCATGCCCACCCGACGCTGGGTGAAGCGGTACAGGAAGCGGCACTGCGTGCATTGGGGCACGCCCTGCATATCTGACACTGAAGCGGCCAAGGCCGATTTGGCCCGCTGCGCCGTGAGGCGCAGCGGGCCTTTTTTATGCCTGTACTGACCCGGCTGCCTGCGCGGCCCCCTGTAGGAGCGGCCTTGTGTCGCGATAGGGCTGCGAAGCAGCCCCAGGGTTTCAGCGCAAATGCACAAATTGCCGGGGCTGCTTTGCAGCCCTATCGCGACACAAGGCCGCTCCTACAGGTGATCTGCACCAGGCTGACTACTCGGCTATGACGTTCTTGCCATTGCCCTTGGCCCGGTACAGCGCTTTGTCAGCCCGCCCCAGCAGTACATGCTGATCCTCCCCCTCTTCCCGTTGCACCACGCCGTAGCTCATGGTCAGCCGGCATTCACCCACCGGCTCCAGCTGCTCGATCACCTGGCGCAGGCGCCCAGCGACATCCAGCGCCTCGCCCAAGGTGGTCTGCGGCAGCACGATCACAAACTCGTCACCGCCCCAACGCGCCAGCAGGTCCAGCTCACGCAGGCAGCTACGCAGATTTTCCGCCACCCGCACCAGCGCCGCATCGCCACGGGCATGGCCATAGCGGTCGTTGATCGGCTTGAAATCATCCATGTCCATGGCAATCAGCGACAACGGCTGACGGAAACGCTGGGCGCGCTGGCATTCCAGCTGCAACACCTTCTCCAGGCGGTAACGGTTGGCGATACGGGTCAACGCGTCACGTTCGGCCAGTTCACGGTTTTCGTCCAGCTGCCGCTGCAACTGCTGGTTCACCCAGGACAGCTCGCGCGTGCGTTCGGCCACCTGGCTTTCCAGGCACTGGTTTTTACGTTCCAGTTGCGCAACCAGGCGCTTGCCCGGGTCGATATTGCGGTGGGCGCCAAGCATGCGCGCCACCGACCCGTCTTCGTTATAGGCAATGATGCGGCCGCTGTCTTCGATCCACAGGTAACTGCCGTCCTGGCAGCGGCAACGGTATTCGATGCGGTAGCGCTCGTTGCGCTGGCCGATGTAGGCCTCGAAATGCGCCATCACCCGTGGGTAGTCTTCAGGGTGAATGACACTCTCCCAGGTGAAGACCGAATTGGCCATGGAGTGGCTGGAGTAGCCGAGCATGGCGTACCAGCCGGGGTTGCGGTAGACGTAGCCGGTGTTGGCATTCCAGTCCCAGATGCCATCGCTGATCAATTCGAACAAGGTGTGCAACTGCTGTTCACTGAAGCCGGCTGGGGCCGGCCTGGTTTCCTGATTCACGGACGCTCTCCCTGATGCCCAGCAACTGCGCTCCCATCAAGGGGCTGCCGACAATGTGTAATTAGCCGCAGGCGGCAAGATCATGCCTCTGACGGGGCAAGCATATGCCCCCCGTGTCACGACCGGAATAGCTCCAGCGCCCTAGTGTTCATTTTTTAAATGCGTCTGGGCTGCCCAGGCGTTTCGTATAAGATATCCGTATTGCCTATCGCTGGAATTTCACGTGCCGCTGCCGTCTTTCAAAGCCACCAACCTGGGTGCAACGCCCTCGATGTCGGAAATCATTGCCAAGCACCTGCGCGAGGCAATCATCTCGGGCCAGCTCGCCGAAGGCGAACCGGTGCGCCAGGACGAAGTGGCACAGGCCTTCAACGTCAGCAAGATTCCGGTACGCGAAGCCCTGAAACGCCTGGAGGCGGAAGGCCTGGTGGACTTCCACCGCAACCGTGGCGCGCTGGTTACCCGTATTTCGGAGCCGGAGCTGGCGCAGATGTTCGAAGTTCGGGTGTTGCTGGAAGTGAAGGCGATTCGCCTGGCGATCCCCAACATGACCGAACAGCACTTTGCCTGTGCCGAAGCCATTTGCGCAGAGTTTGTCGGTGAAGACGATGTTGGCCGCTGGGCCGACCTCAACTGGGCGCTGCATGCCTGCCTTTATGAACCTGCGCGACGGCCTTACCTGCTCGGTCTGATCCGTTCGATCCACGACAAGGTGGAACGCTACCTGCGCATGCAGATGAGCCTGTCGGCGGGCAAGTTGCGCGCCGACCACGAGCACCGTGACATCGTGGCTGCGTGCCGTGCACGCGATGTGGAGCTGGCGGCGCGGTTGATCGAAGAACACATCAATGGGGTGTGCCAGAGCCTGTACGAGCACTTGCCCCACAATTAGGCACTGGGGGCGCTGTGCGCCCCGATCGCGACACAAGGCCGCTCCTACAACGGATCGCGCCCTCAAGATCTTGTTGCGATCCCCCTGTAGGAGCGGCCTTGTGTCGCGATGGGCCGCAAAGCGGCCCCAAAATCCCCCATTTCACCGAATAGCCAGCCCGAACACCCATCACTGGCTTCGTTTTTGCTTATCTAGATATCGTATACGAAATACCATATAAGGAATCAGCGGCGCCGGTTTTGCCAGCCCCGCTCTGCCTACTCCTTCTTCCAATAATTACGTATCGGAGTGCAAAACCATGGCCACACCCTCTTCGGCGGCATCGGTGAATGTCGCAAAAGCAGCAGACAAAGCCCCTGCGGGCATCAAGCGTGTGGTAGCTGCGGCCATGGCCGGCGCAGTCGCCGAGTGGTACGAGTTCTTCCTGTACGGCACCGCCTCGGCACTGGTTTTTGGCCAGTTGTTCTTCCGCCAGACCGGCAGTGCCATGGACGGCATCATCGCCGCCTTTGCCCTCTATGCCGTGGGCTTCCTGGCCCGCCCCATCGGTGGCCTGGTGTTCGGCCATTACGGCGACAAAGTCGGCCGCAAGCACCTGTTGCAGATCAGCCTGATCGTGGTGGGGATAACCACCTTTCTGATGGGCTGCCTGCCCACCTTCGAACGCATCGGCTACGCCGCGCCCATCCTGCTGGTGGTGCTGCGGCTGATCCAGGGCTTTGCCTTCGGTGGCGAATGGGGCGGCGCGGTGCTGCTGGTGTCCGAACACAGCCCGGACAACCGCCGCGGCTTCTGGGCCAGCTGGCCACAAGCGGGGGTACCGGCCGGCAACCTGATCGCCACCATCATCCTGCTGCTGCTGTCGTCCAACCTGAGCGAGGCACAGTTCCTTGACTGGGGCTGGCGTGTGGCGTTCTGGTTCTCGGCAGTGGTGGTGCTGATCGGCTACTGGATTCGCACCCGGGTTGACGATGCCCCCATCTTCAAGGAGGCCCAGGCCAAGCAGCAGAAGCTGGAAAGCCAGCAGCTGGGCGTGGTGGAAGTGGTCACCCGATACTGGCGCGAAGTGCTGATCGGCATTGGCGCACGCTTTGCCGAAAACATCCTCTACTACACCGTCGTCACCTTCTCCATCACCTACCTGAAACTGGTGGTGCATAAAGACACTTCGCAGATCCTGCTGCTGATGTTCGGCGCCCACCTGCTGCACTTCTTCATGATCCCGGCCATGGGCTACCTGTCGGACATCATCGGCCGCAAGCCGGTGTACCTGATTGGCGCGGTGCTCACTGCGTTCTGGGGTTTTGTCGGCTTCCCGATGATGGACACCGGCAATGACTGGCTGATCATGGCGGCAATCACCCTGGGCCTTGCCATCGAGTCGATGACCTACGCGCCCTACTCCGCGCTGATGGCCGAACTGTTCCCTACCCACGTGCGCTATACCGCACTGTCGCTGTGCTACCAGGTCGCGCCGATCCTGGCCGGCTCGCTGGCGCCGCTGATCGCCGTGACCTTGCTCAAGGAATACAACAGCTCCACCCCCATCGCCTGGTACCTGGTAGCAGCGGCGGCCATCTCGATCGTGGCCGTGGCGGTCGCCAAGGAAACCCGCGGCAAGTCGCTGCGCGCGGTTGACGAAGAATCCGCGGCCCGCAACGCCGGCCGCTAAGCAACCCACAATAATAAATCCCGAGGTAATGAACATGAGCAATATTTTTTCCGGCACCATGCCCGCCCTGATGACCCCGTGCACCGCCGAGCGCAAGCCGGACTTCGACGCCCTGGTGCGCAAGGGCCGCGAGCTGATCGAGGCCGGCATGAGCGCCGTGGTGTACTGCGGCTCGATGGGCGACTGGCCGCTGCTGACCGAGGCCGAGCGCCAGGAAGGCGTGGCGCGCTTGGTCGCCGCCGGCATCCCGACCATCGTCGGCACGGGCGCGGTGAATACCCGTGAAGCCGTTTCGCATGCCGCCCACGCCGCCAAGGTTGGCGCCGCCGGCCTGATGGTCATCCCCCGGGTGCTCAGCCGTGGCGCCTCGCTGATCGCCCAGAAGCACCACTTCTCGGCCATTCTCGCTGCCGCGCCGAAGCTGCCGGCGGTGATCTACAACAGCCCCTACTACGGCTTTGCCACCCGCGCCGACCTGTTCTTCGAACTGCGCAGCGCGTTCCCTAACCTGATCGGCTTCAAGGAGTTCGGCGGTGGCGCCGACCTGCGCTACGCCGCCGAGCACATCACCTCAAAGGACGATGACGTGACCCTGATGGTCGGCGTCGACACCCAGGTGGTGCATGGCTTCGTCAACTGCAACGCCACCGGCGCCATCACCGGCATCGGCAACGCCCTGCCACGCGAAGTGCTGCAACTGGTGAGCCTGAGCAAGCAGGCCGCCAAGGGCGACGCCCGTGCCCGCCGCCTGGCGCGCGAGCTGGAAGCGGCGCTGGCGGTGTTGTCGTCGTTCGATGAAGGCTGCGACCTGGTGCTGTACTACAAGCACCTGATGGTGCTCAACGGTGACAGCGAGTACAGCCTGCACTTCAACGAGACCGACGCACTGACCGATGCCCAGCGCAACTATGCCGAGCAGCAGTACGGGCTGTTCCGCAGCTGGTATGCCAGTTGGTCGGCTGAGCAGAACCTGGCCTGACTTAAGCCCTGCGCGGCCCTTGTAGGAGCGGCCTTGTGTCGCGATCGGGCTGCGCAGCAGCCCCAGCAATTTGTGCAACTGCGCTGAAAACCTGGGGCTGCTGCGCAGCCCGATCGCGACACAAGGCCGCTCCTACAGGGAACGCGTCAATTGTTCGGGGGTGTCAGCAGGTCAAGCCAGATGCACCACCGCCTCTTCCACCGCAGCCACCACCTGGTTGCCCTTTGCCCCCGGCAGCCGTCAGGCGACGATGGTCATGCCCAGCGGCACCGCACACGCCACCGGCGCGAATCTGAGGTTGTAGCCAACTGTCACGCGCAGTACCGTGAAGCTACCTAACGTGCGTCATTGCACATTTTCAAGGAACTCAAATGCTCTCTCCAAGCGGGCCCCATGCATTCAGGCAAGGTGTTCATAGCGCCCTGCCCCTGACCTCCGGCATCGTGCCCTTCGGCCTGATTACCGGTGTCACTGCCATCGGCATGGGCCTGTCGCCGGCCGATGCCATCGGCATGACGTTGCTGTTCTACTCCGGGTCGGCGCAGATGGTGGTCATGCAGTTGATGCAGAACGCCGCACTGCCGGTGACCATGGTGGTGACCGCGCTGGTGATCAACCTGCGCTTCCTGATGTACAGCGCCAGCCTGGCCCCGCACCTGGGTCAGCTACCTCGCCGGCAAAAATGGCCGATGGCCTACATGTTGTCTGACCAGTCGTTTGCCTTGTGCACGCTGAAGGCAGGTTCGGGCGGGCTCGGCCAGCATGCCTATCCTTATTATGCCGGTACCGCCATCACTATGTTCTTTGGCTGGAACCTCTCGGTGCTGGCGGGTATGTACCTGGGCGCCAGCATCCCCGAAGACTGGTCGCTGGGCTTTGCCATCCCCTTGTCGTTCCTGGCCCTGTTGATACCCGGCATTCGCAATGCGCCCACGCTTGGCGCGGCATTGACCGGTGGCGTGCTCGCCGTGCTGGCTGCCGACCTGCCCTACAACCTCGGCCTGCTGACTGGCGCGCTGGGCGGCATCATTGCCGGGCTGGCCATCGAGAGCCGGAAGAAACCGCAGGCAATGCCTGACGTTAACACCGAGCAGGAAGCATCATGAGCGAAACGACCCAATGGATAACCTTCGCCCTGATCGGCCTGGGTACCTTTGCCATCCGCCTGTCGTTCATCGAACTGCACACGGTGTTGCGCATCCCCCCGCTGTTTCGCCGTGCGCTGGCGTATGTGCCGGCCAGCGTACTGGCAGCACTGGTATTGCCGGCAGTGGTGTTCCCCGACAGGCATGCCGGGTTTGACTGGATGAACCCGCAGATCCCGGCGGCGGTGCTGGCCGCGCTGGTGGCGTGGCGCACGCGTAGTACGCTGCTGACGCTGGTGGTGGGGATGGGGGTGTTGTGGGCGTTGAAACACTGGGCAGCGTGACGGTTGCGCAAGCGGGCATAGCCGCAATCCTCAGGAAAAATCGGCAGGATGTTGTGCACAGAATTCGTTTGAGGTCCTTGGCCTTATTGTCCATGGTGGCAGGCTGATAGCTATTGCCTGTAAAAGGCTGCCGCGTGTGGACGCAGGCGCATGACGATGCCTGCGTTGGGGGACGCTGTCGGATCCCCCCAATAATAAGAGAGGACAAGGAAATGCATTCCAACGGTTTGAAGCAAAGCCTGAAGCAACGGCATATCACCATGATCGCACTGGGCGGGGTAATCGGTGCGGGGCTGTTCATGGGCTCTGGCTCACTGATCGCCTCGGCAGGGCCTGCAGCGATCCTGTCGTACTTCATCGGTGGCCTGGTGGTGACCCTGGTCATGTTCATGCTGGGCGAAATGGCCTGCCGCAACCCCGATGCCGGTTCGTTCTCGACCTACGCCAACACCTACCTCGGCGACTGGGCGGGGTTTGCGGTCGGTTGGCTGTACTGGTTCAAGTCGATGATGACCATCACCCTGGAAGCGGTGCTGCTGGGTGCCATCCTGCATGACTTCCTGCCATGGCTGCCGATCTGGGCAGGCGCCTTCCTCATGCTGGTGACGCTGATGGCCAGCAATGCCTACTCGGTGCGCTCGTTTGCCGAGGTGGAATATTGGCTAGCCGCGATGAAGGTCGCCACCATCCTGATCTTCATGCTGCTGGGCATCTCGATCCTGCTCGGCCTGCACAGCGACATTCCCTCCCCCGGCCTGGTCAACCTCACCGCCCATGACGGCTTCATGCCCAATGGCCTGTCACCGGTAATGGCCGGCGTTATCGTGGTGATCTTCTCGCTGGGCGGCAGCGAAATTGCCGCCGTCGCCGCAGGCGAGTCGGAGAACCCGCGGCAAAACGTGATTCGCGCAATCAAGAGCGTGATCTTGCGGGTGATGCTGTTCTACGTCGGCTCGGTGTCGATCCTGATTCTTTGCCTGCCATGGACCGACAAGGCCAACCTGGCCTCGCCCTACGTATCGCTGTTCAGCCTGGCGGGCTTTGGCGGTGCTGCGGTGGCGATGAAGCTGGTGCTGTTCGTCTCGTTCATGTCGGTGATGAACTCGTTCATGTTCTCCAACTCGCGCATGTTGTTCTCGCTGAGCCAGCGCGGGCACGCGCCCAAGCTGTTCTCGCGTACCAGTGCCAAGGGTGTGCCGATCAATGCCCTGCTGCTCAGCCTGTCGATTTGCACCATGATCCTGACCGTGCACTTCATCAGTGGCGGCGACCTGTTCATGACCCTGGCCAAGAGCACCGGCAGCCTGGTGATGGTGGTATGGATATTCATCATCGTCGCCCACGTGGCCAT
The DNA here is from genome assembly GCF_044900445.1 of Pseudomonas sp. NPDC089407. Lineage (NCBI taxonomy): Bacteria > Pseudomonadati > Pseudomonadota > Gammaproteobacteria > Pseudomonadales > Pseudomonadaceae > Pseudomonas > Pseudomonas sp. NPDC089407. The sequence continues at coordinate 130,130 of NZ_JBJDNB010000015.1, read as the reverse complement.
GCGCTGGAAAACCCGCCATGAAGCGGTCGACCCGAACGCCTTCCGCGCCTGGCTGTTCCCGTATGCCAACCTCGTGGCACTGTTCGCCTTGCTGACGGTGATCGGCACCCAGGCGTTCGAGCCAGCGTCGCGCTTCCAGTTCTGGTTCACGGTGCTGACGGTACTGCTGGTGGTGGCGGGGTATTTTGTGATGCGTCAGCGCATGGCTGTGAAGATGGCGACCCAGTAATGCGGGGAAACTGACGAGCACTGGAAGGAGAGGAAATGGCGTCCCAGGCAGGAATTGAACCTGCAACCTTCCCCTTAGGAGGGGGATGCTCTATCCAATTGAGCTACTGAGACGCAAGCACCGGCAGCGAGCGCTGCACAGCGGGACGGCAAGCATGTTAACCAGCCTACTGGCGTTTGTCATGTCTGCACCGGGCTTTTTCGCGTAATCCTTTTCTGGCGCTGTCAGGCCCGCGGCAACACACCCTCTTTTCGCAGCAGTGTAAACAAGCCTGCGACAGCAACCTCAAGGCCAGCGGAGTTGTCCAGCACATGCACCGACGGGTCGGTTGTGGTCTGCAGGCCTGCGTTGCGGGCCAGCCGCTGCTCGACTTCTTCGGCGCTTTCCCGGCCACGGGCCAGCAAGCGCTGACGCAGCACCTCGGGCCTGACCTCGACCAACACTGCCAATAAATGCGGATAACGCCGACGCGCCTGCGCCAGGTAAGCCCGCGAGCCATTCACCAGCACCGCCCTGCCCGCCTGCAGCCATTGGTCTACCTGAAGCGGAATGCCGTAGTCCAGGCCGTTGGCCTGCCAGTGCATGGCAAACGCCCCTTGCGCAAGCAGCGTCGCAAACTGCTCGGCGCTGACACCGTGGGCGGCTTCGCCCTTGGCTTCGGCCGAACGGGTAATGACCCGACGGGCAATTTCTACACCGGCCGCCGCGAGTTGTTCACGCGAAGCGTCGATCAGGGAATCTTTCCCTGACCCCGACGGTCCTATCAGAAATATCAGCCGCCCTGTCCCTGATCGGCGGTCGCTTGCGTCATGTTGCATAGCCACTATGCTCTATGGAGGGAAACCGGCGCATTCTAGGGGTTTTCCATGTCTTTTGCTGCGTTTTACCCGTTTTTGACGGCAAAAGTCTGACGGTCAGGTAAGCCGGAGCATGTAAAACTTTTCAAACCAGTACTCATTTCTGATAATTGGTACTGGCACAAAGCCTTTATCCGGCTCACTATTTGTCACAGAATTGACGCCAAGGAAACGGCGACCATGAGGCAAGATGAGCATCCATTTTTCACAGACGGTTGAACATTTTGTCGTCGCCACGGTCGTATTTCCACCCCGTGCGGCCAATTTGAGAACCGCTTCCCCTGAACCAAAATCTGGTCAATTTATATGCGCCCAATGAAACAGGCTATTTATTCGAGCCGCACCGCTGACAAGTTCGTCGTCCGCCTGCCAGACGGGATGCGTGAGCGCATTGCCGAGGTAGCGCGCAACCATCACCGCAGCATGAACTCCGAGATCATCGCGCGCCTGGAGCAGAGCCTTATCCAGGAAGGCGCGCTGGGTGAAGAGCTGAGCATGCGCCTGGACAGCCCGGAGCTTTCCCTGCATGAGCGCGAGCTGTTGCAGCGCTTCCGCCAACTGTCCCACCGCCAGCAGAACGCCCTGGTCGCCCTCATCGCTCACGATGTGGAAATGGCCGCCGACGCTTCCTGAGGGTTGCAGCGGACACAAAAAAAGCCAGCGTAAGCTGGCTTTTTTTATGGGTGCTTGCAGGACACGCGATCCATTTGTAGGAGCGGCCTTGTGTCGCGATGGGCCGCATAGCGGACCCGGCGTTTTCTGCGGCGAAGCTGAAATTTTGGGGCCGCTGCGCGCCCCATCGCGACGCAAGGCCGCTCCTACAGGGGATCGCGCAAGCCTTGGCCCGTCTACAGCAGGAACAACGTAGCCAGCCCCAGGAAGATAAAGAAGCCGCCACTGTCGGTCACGGCAGTGATCATCACACTCGCACCCATCGCCGGGTCGCGCCCCAGGCGGGCCAGGGTCATCGGGATGAGCACGCCCATCAGCGCCGCCAGCAACAGGTTCAAAGTCATCGCCGCGGTCATCACCACGCCCAAAGACCAACTGCCGTACAGCCAGAACGCCACCGCACCAATCACCCCGCCCCAGACAAGGCCGTTGATCAGTGACACTGCCAGCTCCTTGCGCATCAAGCGGCTGGTATTGCCCGGCGACACCTGGTCCAGCGCCATGGCGCGAACGATCATGGTGATGGTCTGGTTACCCGAGTTACCACCAATCCCCGCCACGATCGGCATCAGTGCAGCCAACGCCACCAGCTTCTCAATCGAACCCTCGAACACGCCGATCACCCGCGACGCAAGGAAGGCAGTAATAAGGTTGATCGCCAACCACGCCCAGCGGTTGCGGAACGAGCGCCAGACCGAGGCGAAGATGTCTTCTTCCTCGCGCAGACCGGCCATGTTGAGCACTTCGCTCTCGCTCTCTTCACGAATCAGGTCGACCATCTCGTCAATGGTCAGGCGGCCAATCAGGCGCTCGGCCTTGTCGACTACCGGTGCCGATACCAGGTCGTAACGTTCAAACGCTTGCGCCGCGTCGTAGGCATCTTCCTCGGGCTGGAAGGACACAGGGTCGGTGGCCATGACTTCCGCCACCTTCTTCTCCGGGTCGTTGACCAGCAGGCGCTTGATCGGCAGCACCCCTTTGAGGATGCCGTCATAATCGACCACGAACAGCTTGTCGGTGTGGTTGGGCAGTTCTTTCAGGCGGCGCAGGTAGCGCAACACCACTTCCAGGCTGACGTCTTCGCGGATGGTGACCATCTCGAAGTCCATCAGTGCACCGACCTGCTCCTCGTCATAGCTCAGTGCCGAACGCACGCGCTCGCGCTGCTGGGCATCAAGGGTTTCCATCAGCTCGTGAACAACGTCACGCGGCAGCTCAGGGGCAAGGTCGGCCAGTTCGTCGGCGTCCATTTCCTTGGCGGCGGCGAGCAGCTCGTGATCGTCCATGTCGGCGATCAGGGATTGGCGAACCGAGTCGGACACTTCGAGCAGGATGTCGCCATCGCGATCCGAGCGCACCAGCTGCCAGACCGTCAGGCGGTCTTCCAGCGGCAAGGCTTCGAGGATGTAGGCGATGTCGGCGGGGTGCAGGTCATCGAGCTTGCGTTGCAGCTCGACGAGGTTCTGCCGGTGGACCAGGTTTTCGACCAGGTCGTTGTGCGCGCCCTCCTGGCGGTGGGTCAGGTCTTCGACCACGCGCTGGCGTTGCAGCAGTTCGATCACCTGAGCCAGGCGATCCTGCAGGCTGTCTTGCGCTTTTTTTACTTCTACTTCAGTCATAGGCGAACTCCACTCCCAGCAGCGGAGCACGCCGGGAGAATCAATCGGTCAGATCAATCTGTATGAATCGTGTTAGCGAGTAACTACTGGGTAAGTCCATGGTGGTTTTCCACAAGCCCCGGCGGGGCTGACGGGCGCAATCATACACTGCTAAAGCTGTCAGATCGCTTAAATTTTCGGCTAGAACAATCGTTTGCGCGATAAAGCTAGGACACCGCGTGAAGCTAACAGTGCGACGATGGCTCTGGCAGTTAAAGCACATTTGATGTGTGCCTGGATGTGTTAGTGGCGCCTGGGCGATTTTGGGGCTGCTTTGCTGCCCTTTCGCGACGCAAGGCCGCTCCTACAAGGGAACGCGTACTTCTGTAGGAGCGGCCTTGTGTCGCGATTGGGCCGCACAGCGGCCCCAAGGGCAAACGCCTCACCTACTGGAGAGCTTAGATCGACACGGCCAACAATTCTGTGCCGCTGAAAATCGAGTAGGAGGCGGGTTCACACCCGCCGCCCTCTCACACCACCGTGCGTACGGTTCCGTACACGGCGGTTCAAGCTATGCGGCTAAGCCGGTTGATCGTATCCAGTATCGAGACCAGCCCAAGTCGATCCCATATTTTCTTCGGCAGCGCCTGATTCATATGTGACGCCCCGGAGTTCCACCATGGGCCCCGGCCGTTGGAGGCTGATTTGCAGGCTCGCTCCTCGCCTAGACCCAAACGCATCAGGTTGTGAGCCCTCGTGGAGGGCTGCTTCCATTGGCGCCAGATGGCACAGCGAAGTTTATGCCTGAGCCAACTATCCAGCTCTTCGAGCGGCCGCTTGCTTTGGCTGAGCTGAAAGTAGCCTGCCCAGCCTCGCAGCACAGGGTTTATCCACTCGATGACGTTGGTCATCTTGCGACCCCGCGCACCGCGCAGCAATTCTCTCAGCCGGTCACGTATGCGACTTAAACTCGTTCGTCAGGCCAGCTTTTGCCTCGGGCTTCCTTCAGATTCGCAGTCGCCCGCGACACTCTTGCCTCTGGCTAACACTTCCCCTTGCCGGGTGTGTAGAGGACTTTCACCTCCAAGTCACCCGCTCGGCCACCACAACCAAACGGGTTGCGCTAACGCGCAACGCGCCATGCCTGGCGCACAACAAAAAGCCCGCTCAATTGAATGAGCGGGCTTTTTGACGGGGTATGGCGGACTCAGCAGGATTCGAACCTGCGACCGCTCGGTTCGTAGCCGAGTACTCTATCCAGCTGAGCTATGAGTCCGTGGTGGTAGTTTTAGACCAGGTTACCACTGGTTGACTGAAATAGCCTTGCAAGCAGAGCCACTTCAAAAAG